>JASIJW010000019.1:0-7779 GCA_030050035.1 Acidobacteriaceae bacterium
TGATGGTGGCCATGATGTTGCCGTCAACACTGCCCTTTATGTTCGCGTTCAGCGCCGAACAACGCCGGCGGCATGCTATGCAGCTGCCGTTGATTCCTACCGCGTTCTTCGCCTGCGGTTATTTCGCTGTCTGGACGATATTCAGCGGCGCATGTGCCGCCCTGCAAGAGCTGTTGCACGGGCAGACTCTGCTCTCGCATGCCATGGCCCAGACCAGCCATATCGCTTCCGGCGTGGTCTTGATCGCGGCGGGCGCTTACCAATGGACGCCAATGAAGAATGCATGCCTGCGCCATTGCCGTTCGCCGCTTCAGTTTCTCCTGAGCGACTGGAAAGAAGGAGCGGAAGGAGCATTCCGCATGGGTGCCGACCACGGGCTGTTCTGCATCGGATGCTGCTGGATGCTGATGCTGTTGCCGTTTGCAGCGGGGGTCATGAACCTCTCATGGATGGCTGGAATCACCGTCCTGGTGATGCTGGAGAAAGCCGCACCCGGCGGAGACCTCATGGGTCGAATTTGCGGGGCGCTGCTTGCCCTGATGGGCTGCTATCTTGTTTGCTTTGGGGTCGGGCTGTAACCCTCCGCTTTAAGATGCCTTCGGCCATTTGGTCGATCCCGCGTGTCATACTTTTACCGATAACAACAGAGCATTATTTCCTTCAGCCTGAAAGGCAATTTATGGAAAAGTCCTACCTTCCCGCCGACAACCGCTACGAAAACGCCATCTTTCGCCGCTGCGGCCGCTCCGGCCTTGTGCTGCCACCCGTCTCGCTCGGCCTGTGGCAAAACTTTGGCGGCGCCGATGTCTTCGAGACCGGCCGCGCCGTCATTCGCCGCGCCTTCGACCGCGGCGTGACGCACTTCGACCTCGCGAACAACTACGGCCCGCCCTACGGCTCGGCGGAAGAAAACTTCGGCACGATTCTGAAAAAGGATTTTGGTCTGCGCACGGGCAAAGGCGGCCTGCGCAATGAGCTCGTCATCTCAACCAAAGCCGGCTGGGACATGTGGCCTGGCCCCTACGGCGTCGGCGCCTCGCGCAAGTATCTGCTCAGCTCGCTCGACGACAGCCTCAAGCGCATGGGCCTCGACTACGTCGACATCTTCTACTCGCACCGGCCGTGGAACAACTGCCCGCTTGAAGAAACCATGGGCGCGCTGGTCACAGCAGTGTTTCAAGGCAAGGCGCTCTATGTGGGCATCTCATCGTACGGCCCGCAGCAAACGCGCGAGGCCGCAAAGATCCTCAAGCAGATGGGAGTCCCGCTGCTCATTCATCAGCCGTCCTATTCCATGCTCAATCGCTGGATCGAGCGCGGCCTGCTCGATGCGCTCGACGAAGTGGGCGCGGGCTGCATTGCGTTCTCGCCTCTGGCGCAGGGCCTGCTCACCAAGAAATACCTGAAAGGCGTTCCCGAAGACTCGCGTGCCAAACTGCCTCAGTCTTCGATGCTGCGCCAGTTCCTCGACGAGAAGAATCTCGACCGCGTGCGCGGCCTCAATGAAATCGCCAAAGGCCGCGGCCAAACGCTGGCGCAAATGGCCATCGCCTGGGCGCTCCGCGACCAGCGCGTCACATCCGCGCTCATCGGCGCACGCAACGTCGAGCAGCTCGATGACTCGCTCGACGCGGTAAAGAAGCTCGATTTTACCGAAGCCGAGCTGAAGGAGATCGACAAGTACGCGCAGGAAGGCGGCATAGACCTGTGGAAGGGCGCGCGCGAGTTCATGAACTAAAAGCAGGGAACAAGGGAACGAGGGGAATAAGAAACCAGGAAAAGCCTGTCGCTATTGCAGCGCCGTGACCGACAACGATTGCCCTCCACCTGCAGTAAGCAGGCAGTAGGCGCGCTGATCGCACTTGTAGCGGAATAAAACGCCGCTGCTTGCCCACTGGCTTGCCTTGCTCTGCTGCGCCTGTCCGGTTACCAGAAAATTTCTGCCCAGCTGCGTTTGCAGCACATTGCGCGAGGTATCGTATCCAACCACCTCGGCCTCTCCCTCCATGTAAAAGGCCGATGGCGTCGCCTTTTGCCGTGCAAGCGATGCCCGTTTCTGCGCTTCCTGCCTCACCTTCAGCTCGGCGGCGCGCTTCGTCAACTCGTCCTGCTCGGCAATCGCCGGAAAGTTAGTAGAGAAATCCCAATAATCAACCTGCTTGTACTGCTGGGGAGTGCAAGGCAAAATTCCCTGCACGCTCAGGGAAACCACTTTGCCATCGTCGCCAACCGCAGTCTGCAACAAATCCTGCCCGCGTTCCCGATCCGCTTCACCTGGGCTAGACGGATCGAAGGGAAACAGTACGTCCTTTTCGCACACGGCATAGCCAGTTGCGTCCAGCAGCTTCATGTGGAGGACAAGTGGCTCAGGAGGATTCGCGACCACGTACGAGAATCCTGCGCTTTGCAGCGGATCGATGGGCTCAATTTCCAGTTCATATTGAGCCGCCTGGCCCACCCAGCGCGTCTTCAGGCTTCCCCTTAAGCCGGTAGTGTGGGAAATGCCTGCTCCAAGATCCTGAAAGGAGGCGGGCGCGCCAGACAATCTGCAACCGGTCACTCCGATAAGACACATTCCGGTCGCAGCCGCGATGCCGAGTTCCACAAGGAATCGCGGAGCGAAGAATCGCGAAGATCGAGTCGCCTTTTCCACCTCTGGATAAGCCGTCCGGTTAGCAGGGCGCTGTACTAAGTGGCCTGCAGGTGCTTCAGTCATCACGTCGGTCCCATTTGGCGCACCTGTACCGCTCTCTCTTTCGCCCCCCTGGCACGGCGCTCCTCTTCAACTAGGCAGTAAGCAAGCTATATCACGAAAAGAAAGCCGGCCCGCGTTACCGTGGTACTACCTCTGCCACGTCTTCACCGCATGCTCGGACGCATAGGCTCGCACTATGCTCTCTTTTCCAGCACGTCACGCAGCGCAAAGCTTGTCTCCAGGCGCGTAACTCCCGGCAGCCGCGAGAGTTCGTTCTGGTGCAGCCGGCCGTAGTCATCCATGCCGGCGACGCGCGCCACGAGAATGTAATCGTACTGACCGGCGAGCAGATGGCAGCTCACAATATCGTGGCAATGTCGCACCGCTGCTTCAAACGCTCCCAGCACCGCGGCCGATTGCCTCTCCAGCGTCACGCGGATGTACACCGTCATGCGCTTGCCCAGCAGCCGGTCATCAACGACTGCACGATACCCGCGAATCGCACCCGAAGCTTCAAGCGCCAGGATGCGCCGCGATGCCGCCGAGGCCGACAACCCCACCTCCTCGCCCACCTCGTAATTGGTCGCGCGCCCGTTCCGCGCGAGGTACTTCAGAATCGCCGCGTCGAATTCATCCAGATCGCTGTCTGCCGGGATCGCATGCGGATCCGGCGCGCTCACACCGGCCGACCCGGACTTCGATGCAATGTCAGTCGAAGCGTCAGTCGAAGTTTGCACAATCTGGTCGTTTCTTGCACGCTTCGTTCTCATAGCGCCGTTTTACCACAAAATTTGCACACATCGGCAGCATTTTTCGCAGTACTATCCCTTTCAGCTAAGCGCGCTCGGCGCCATTGAGGGTAATTTCAGACTCCCAGGCGCGAGCATCTTCTCCGAGAACAATCCGAGTTCCGGAACAGTCCGTGTCCAGAAACAGTCCGGGGAACAGATCGAGCAACGAATCGAGGAGCGGATCATGATCATTGGCGTTCCCAAAGAGATCAAGGACAACGAAGCGCGCGTCGGCATCACGCCAGGCGGCGTCAAAGCCCTGCGCGAGGCCGGCCATCATGTGCTCGTCGAAACCCAGGCCGGAGCGGCTTCCGGCTTTCTCGACGATGAGTACCAGTACGCGGGCGCGGAGATCGTGGGCGATGCCGGGTACGCCTGGGGCAAGTCCGACATGGTAGTCAAGGTCAAGGAGCCCATCGAACGCGAATACGTCTACTTCCGCGAGGGGCTGGTGCTCTTTACCTATCTGCACCTGGCGCCGCTGCCCGAACTCACCAACAAGCTTCTCCAGGCCGGCGTAATCGGCATTGCGTACGAAACCGTGCGCGACCGCAGCGGCATGCTGCCGCTACTAATGCCCATGAGCGAAGTGGCCGGCCGCATGAGCGTGCAGGTGGGCGCGACTTATCTCGAAAAAGAGCGCGGCGGCCGCGGCATTCTTTTGGGTGGCGTCCCAGGCGTGCCGCCGGCGCTTGTCACTATTCTCGGCGGCGGCATTGTAGGCGCCAATGCAGCGCGCATCGCCCTCGGCCTGGGCGCGCGCGTTACGCTCATCGACCTGAACATGAATCGCCTGCGAGAGCTGGACAACATGTTCGGCGGCCGGCTCTATACGCTGGCCTCGAACAGCTACAACATCGCCCGCGCCACGGCGGAGGCAGACCTTGTCATCGGCGGGGTGCTCATTCCCGGAGCCACGGCGCCCAAACTTGTGACCCGCGCCATGGTCTCCGGGATGAAGCAAGGCGCAGTGATCGTCGACGTCGCCATCGACCAGGGTGGATGCGTCGAGACCGCGAGGCCCACTTCGCACTCCAACCCCAGCTACACGGTCGATGGCGTAGTGCACTACTGCGTCACCAACATGCCTGGCGCCGTGCCGCACACCTCCACGCTGGCGCTCACCAATTCCACCTTTCCCTACGTTCTGCGCCTGGCCAACCTGGGTCCCCGCGAAGCGCTGCGGCAGGACCCGGACCTGGCCGAAGGATTGAACACCTGGCTCGGCGAGCTAACGCATAAGGGCGTAGCCGACAGCCAGCACCGCTCCTGGACGGCTCCGGCAAAAGTCGCGGCCTGAGGGCGAGAAAAATAAGGTTTGGGCGGGAAGTCCGCCGCGGCCGGCGCCTGGACAGAGCAGCCGGCCGTATTTGTTTTTGTTCGACATTGTGAATACCGGTCCCACCGGTTATGATTTCTCATCCTCCATCAGGCAACTTTGCAGGTCCCGTCTCCTGACGCTCTGTGCGGTCCTGCTTCGTCTGATTTCCATTGCAGCCCGGGCCAAATCCTTCGTCCAGCGAGATTGCTGTATGTCTACATCACTCCTCAGCGCCGAATCGAAATCGGTTCTTCGCGGCCACTTGCGCAAGTGGTTCGTGCCAGTCCTGGCGGGCCTGTTCGTCATCTTCGCGATCGAGCTATATCTCTCCGCACGGCTGGAGTCGCAAACCTTCGATGAGCCCGCGCATCTGTATGCGGGCTATTCCTACTGGTTGCACTCCGATTTCGGCATCAATCCCGAACATCCGCCGCTGGTAAAGCTGATCGCTTCTCTTCCGCTGCTGTCCAACAAGCCCCCATACCCCGCTCCGCCCAACATCCATTTCCGGGCCCAGTCCGCCATTGGCGGCATGGCATTGATGAGCGGGCCTGGCGCACAGACGCTTCTGGCCCACGCCAGATCCGCAGTCAGCATCTTTGCCTTCGCTCTTGGGCTTCTGATCGTCTTCGCCGCACGAGAGATGTTCGGTGACGAGGCCGCACTCATCGCGCTTGTGCTCTTCGTCTTCGATCCCTTGATTCTTGCCCACGGTCCGCTGATCGGAACGGATATGGGCGCTACATGCTGCATTTTCGCCGCGGTCTACGCCTTTTATCGCTTTTGCAAGCAGCCGTCCTACGTGCGTCTTGGCATCTGCTGCCTCGCCGCCGGCCTGGCCCTGGCTGCGAAGCACTCAGCCATTTTGCTCTTCCCCATACTGGCGATGTTGATCGTGGCGGAGTTGCTCTTCATCCGCGGCGATCAATCCACATCGAAGCCTGCAGTCCCTCCGTTGCGCCAGTGGCTCAAGAGTGCCGGAGTTTTTGCAACCATACTTGTCGTTGCCGTTGCGATTCTGTGGGCCTTCTATGGATTCCGCTACGCCGCGCGGCCGGGCGGCCAGCAGATCAACCCACCCACCGATGCGTATATTCATGATCTCCACTATCCGGTGGAACGAGCCGTCATCGGATTCGCGGCGCGGCATCATCTGCTGCCGGAGTCTTACTTGTTCGGTTTCACTGACGTGACCATGTTGAGTCACGAGGGGCGCCCGATGTTTCTTCTCGGGAAGCGCTATTCAGAGGGCAAGTGGTTCTACTTTCCAATGGCATTTCTCATCAAATCGACCATAGGATTTCTGCTGCTGCTCGCGCTTCTTCCCTTTGCCCGCGCTTTACGGCAAATTCAATTCCGCCGTGAAGTAGTCTTCCTGGTTCTGCCGCCGGCGATCTTCTTGGGCGCGGCAATAACGTCGAAGCTCAATATCGGCATCCGTCATATTCTCCCCATCATGCCTTTCCTGATCGTGCTTGCAGCGGGCGGAGCAGTCGCGCTGGCGCGCCGGTCTCGCGCGTGGGCTTGGGCAGCGGGCATCCTCGTGGCCCTGCATGTGGCATCGTCACTCCATGCATATCCAAACTACCTGCCGTACTCGAACGAGATCTTTGGCGGACCCAGTCGCACGTATCGCGTGCTCGAAGATTCGAATGTCGGCTGGGGCGGGGGCCTGAAAGCGTTGCACTCCAGCTTGGCCTCGCGAGGCATCACTCAATGCTGGTTTGCCTACTCCGCGCCGCCCAACCCGGCTGATTTTCAGATTCCCTGCAAACGCCTTCCGACCTTCTTTTCCATGCTTACCGACCAGGGGCAGCAACAGCCGGTTCCTGTGCACATCAGCGGCCCTGTGTTTATGAGTTCAGAAGAGTTGTCGGGTTTTTACTGGGGACCTGATGATATGAATCCATATCAAGCTTTCCCGAGCGTCAAGCCTTCGCGCGTGATCGCCGGCGAGATCCTCGAGTTCGATGGCAGCTTTGATATTCCAAAGGTCTCCGCCATTAGCGACTGGGTGGTCGCTCAGGGGCTGATGCGCCAAGGCAAATTCGATGATGCAATCGTCCACGCACAAGCGGCGATAGAGCGCGATCCATCCTCGATCTACGCGCACGAAATGCTCTCGAGCGCATACGCGGCAAAACACCAGAACGACGACGCCGAGCGCGAATATCAGGCAGCGCTCGAAGAGTTTCAGTCGCTCACCGCGGATCAAAAGAAATATGTGTTCTTTCCGCCTGAGGACCCGCTAGGGAAGCATTGAGATCCGATTTGCCAGCTGGAGGGGCAATAATCAGACCGGAAAATCGACGGAGGCCGCGCCCGATGTCGCCGTGATGCGTTTGTTCGTGCCGCCAGGGGGAGATCAAGGAAACCTTGAAGCCTACTCCTCGCGGCTATACACCGTGCGCGTCTTCTCCGCATGCCGCTCGATCGCCAGCTCAATCAGCCGCGTGATCAGGTCGCGGTAGCCCATGCCTGTCGCCTCCCACAGCTTGGGGTACATGCTGATCTGGGTAAAGCCGGGCAGCGTGTTCACCTCGTTCAGGTAAATGCGGCGCCTGCCGCCCGGCTCCATCAGGAAGTCCACGCGAGCAAGCCCCGCAAGATCGCACGCCTTGAAGGCCTCCACCGCCATCTCGCGGATTTTCTTCGCCTCGGCCTTCGTCAGCTTGGCCGGAATAACCGGCACCGACCCCTCCGACAGGTACTTCGCCTCGTAGTCGTAAAACTCCTTGCCGGGAATGATCTCGCCCACCACGCTGGCCTTCGGATCATCGTTGCCTAGCACGGCAACTTCCAGCTCGCGCGCGCCCCGATTTTCCGCCTACGCCTTCTTCGACGATCAGCTTGCGGTCGTACTTAGCCGCCAGCTCCAGCGCCGGTCCCAGCTCCTTGCGATCGTGCGCCTTGCTGATGCCCACCGACGAGCCTAGGTTCGCCGGCTTCACAAACAGCGGATACTTGAGCTT
>JASIJW010000150.1:0-4303 GCA_030050035.1 Acidobacteriaceae bacterium
CTACCCACTCCGCCACCGTTACGCCGCTTGCCTGGAGCTTGCGGGCGAACGCTTGCGAGACATGATTGGAGACGAAGCGCAGCCAGAAACCGACGTGCTTTTTCAGGTCGCTCACAGTGAGAGAAGATGCTCTCGCGTCTGCCATGAAGGTAGATTACATAGAAACTATTTCCATGTCAACTATTATTTCGAAGAAATTTTCTTAGCCGGTCACTCGCCCCGGACGCTCATCCCACCAAACGCGCGGTTGAGCCAGGCCGCTGCAGCCAGCGGACCCAAGTCTTCCTACTCTGCCCTCAGCACCTGCATTGGATGGATCGATGCGGCTCGACGAGCTGGCAGATAGCACGCCAGCAGCGCCGATGCCAGCAGCACCATCCCCACGGCGCCGAACGCCGTCGCGTCGAGCGCATGAACATCAAACAGCATGCTTTGCATCGCGCGCCCTACGAAATAGGCGCCGATCAGGCCCAGTCCAAGCCCTGCCGCCGCAAGGATCAAGCCTTCCCGCACCACCAGGCTCACTACGCGCCCGGGCGTCGCCCCCAGTGCCATTCGCAACGCAATCTCGTGGGAACGCTGCGCTACGCTGAACGCCATCACTCCATAGATTCCCAGCGCCGCCAGGAACAGCGCCACCGCCGCAAAGACCGCAAACAGAATCAGCGTGAACCGCTCGTCCGACATCGAGTCCGAGCGAACCTGGTCCAATGTCTGCGGCTGCGCCAGCGCGATATCCGGATCGACCGAATGCACCGCTGCCCCAATGCTGTGCAACATCGACATTGGTTCCTCGGCTGTGCGCACCGCAAACGCGGCCCCCGTCCATGGACTCTGCCAGAACGGAACCAGCATCTCCTGGGTGAACTGCGTTTGGTCCGGGACGTGCACGTCGCGGTATACCCCCACAATCTGCCATTCCTGCGGCGGCCCCAATTTCTGCACTCCCGGGATCAACTGCTCTACCGAAATTCGTGTCTGCAGCGGATCCCTGCCCGCGAGCCACTTCTTCGCGAAGCTTTCGTTCACCACCGCGACCTTCACGCTCGCGGCCGTGTCGCCGTCATTCAGAGCGCGGCCTTTCACCATTCGGACGCCCAGGGTCGAAAAATAATCCGGCGTCACCATGCCGAACCTGGTTCCCGGCCGTTGCGATCGATCTGCATACGCCGGCGCTCCCACAATCGTGAATGGCATCCCGAATCCCGGCCCCTGCAGCGGGAACCCCGTTTGTGCCGAAGCGTGCTCCACGCCCGGCACCGCATCAATCTTCGCCAGAATGTCCCGGTAATAATTCGTGATCAGCACGGGATCTTTCGGGCGCGTATCCGGCATGGGCAAGAAAAACGCCAGCACGTGATCGGTCCTGATGCCCACATCCACCTTGGACAGATTCCAGAAGCTGTGAATCGCCAGTCCCGCGCCGGCCAGCAGCACCAGCGCCAGCGTGAACTCGCCGACGACCAGCACCCGCCGCAGCCGGTGCTTGGCCACGCTCGTGCCCGTGCGCCCGCCTTCCTTCAGCGCTTCTGCCGGATCCACCTTGGACGCGTACCATGCCGGCATCGACCCGGCCACCATCCCGGCAAGTGTTGTCATGGCCAGCGTGAACAGCAGGATGGGAACATTCAGGCGCAGGTCCGCCTCGTAGGGCAACGTGTCCGGCGGCATCAAGGCAATCAGCCCCTGCAGCATTCCATAGCCCACAGCCACACCCAGCACGCCGCCGCCCAGCGCCAATACAAGGCTCTCGGTAAGCAGCTGCGAAAAGATCGTGCTCTGCTTCGCGCCCATCGCGCTGCGCACCGCAAGCTCCTTCTGCCGCGTCATGCCCCGGGCCAGCAGCAGATTCGCAACATTCACGCACGCAATCAGCAGCACGAACCCCACCGCGCCAAGCAGAAGCCACAGCATCCGAATCCGCTCTTTGGGCATGAAGTCGTTCTTCAGCTCTTCCACATAGGCGCCCCAGCCCTTATCGCTCGCTGGATACATCTGGGCGATATGCGCCGTCACCGCGTCCATGTTCGCCTGCGCCTGCTTCAGCGTCACGCCCGGCTTCAGGCGCCCCATCACCAGCAGCCAGTGGAAGTCGTGGTTGAGCTGCTCCGGCTTGAACACCAGCGGCACCGTCAACTGTTGTTGTCCGTGATCCCAGACTCCAGGCCGCTGCACGCCCACCACCGTATACGGCTGTCCATCCAGCCGGATCGTGGTTCCGAGGATGTGGGGGTTCGACCCCAGTTTCACCCACAGCTTGTGGGTCAGGACCGTCACATGTTCGTGCCCGGCTATGCCTTCTTCCGGGAGAAAGAACCGCCCCATAAACGGCGGTTCGCCCATCATCTGCAGCATCTCCGGCGACTGCAGCCGCGCCGCGATGTACTCCGGCTGATCCTTGGTCGCAATATTGAAGTTTGTGCCCGTCCACGCACACAGTTGCTGGAAGACCGTCGACTGGTTCTTCCAGTCCATGTAATCTCCCGCTGAAACCCCGTTGTGGTTGTCCTGAATCTTCGACCACACCATCACCAGCTGATTTGGCTTTGGATAGGGCAACGGCGCCAGCAGCGTGGCATAGTCAACGGTGAAAATCGCTGTGTTGGCGCCAATCCCGAGTGCGAGGGTCAGCAGCACGGTTGCCGTCAAGCCGGGATTCTGTCCCAGCATGCGCAAACTGAAGCGTAGATTCCGGAGCAGCTTTTCCATTTGGGGAGCCTCACCGACCGGGCAAATCTTTGGACACACCCGGCTTTTCTTTTGCTCGGCACATTTTTCCGCTCGTCACCGTATGTTACGCACTGTAACACACCCCGGCTCCGCGGTTCCTCAAAAATGTGACGAAAAGCGGTGACCTCCTCCGTGAGCGGATTTGACCCCTCCGCGTCATAATTGCAGCTGCTCTCTGCAATTTGCATTCGGAACTCGGGTACTCGAGAGAGTTCATATGGGGTCTTGCGCATTCTGCGTCAAACTCGCATGTTTCTTTTTCGCTTCCGCAGTGCTCGTTTTTGGCCAGGGCGATGTCGATTCAGTGGCCGCCCGCTTGCTGCAGGACCACGACCCTCGCCAGGTAGCGTGGGGAGCCAGGCTGAGTCGATCAGGCCACGGCTTTCTATCGTCGTCTTCGACGATCGCGCGGCACCTGCCACAACTCTTCCGGATTTGCCCATCGCCGACCCGCGCACAACATGGCGCGTCGTCACTCGTCGGTGACAGACGAGGCTTGGCTCAAAGGCGTCTTATCCAGGCAGGAACATGCTTTCCATCTGCCGGACATGTGGGCCGGTGATTTTTCTTGCCGCCCAACCGGCGATCAGCAGGCTGGGCGCGGCCGGCGTCTCTGCCTGATGCAGTGCGCCCAGCGTGGTCTGCATCACCTGCTCATCTGGCTGCGCGGCGCGCGAGACCAGCACGCAAGGCAAATCCCCGGGCAGTCCCTCGGCCATCCACTCGGCGGCCAGCAGGGTAAGATCGCGGCCGGGCATGTAGACCACGCGGGTGGCGTCTTCAAGCGCGGGCACAGGCGCGTTGTTGTGCGACTGCGCATGATGGCCGGTCGAGAAGATCACGTTCGAGGCCCAGTTGCGATTGGTGAGCGAGCAGCCGATAGAGGCAGCCGCGGCAAAGGCAGCCGAAACGCCAGGAACAACTTCATGCGGAATGAAATCGGCGTCGAGCGCGGTCAGTTCTTCGGCGGCGCGGCCAAAGAGCATCGGATCTCCGCTCTTGAGGCGCACCACGCTGCGGCCGTCGCGGGCGTGCGCCACCATCAGCGCGTTGATCTCTTCCTGCGTGATGTTCTTTAAGCCGCAACGCTTGCCTACGTTGACTACCTGCGCCTTGGGCGCGGCGAGATCGAGGATCACCTGCGGGACAAGATCGTCGTGCAGGATGACATCGGCGGATTCGATGAGCCGTACCGCTTTCACCGTGAGCAGGTCGGGATTGCCCGGACCGGCGCCGACGAGATAGACATGTCCGGCCTCAGCGCCTCCGTTCTTCTCTGCGAGCCGCGCCTTTGCCAGTCCAGTCCGCGCCAGTTGTTTCGTCGAGCAGTCGGGCGAATCGCACACCTGGCGGTGCGCCAGCTCATGCAGCAGCAAACGGCGCTCTTCGCCACGCGGATGCGTGGCGAGCACCTCGCGGCGCAGCTCACCGATTACTTTGAGCCACGGGCCGAGGTCCGACGGCAACTGCTCGTCGATCTCCTTGCGCAGCCGTTGCGCCAGCGCCGGGCTTTCGCCGGCCGTTGAGATGGCAATCTGCAGATCGCCGCGGCTTACGACCGAGCCGAAGAAGA
>JASIJW010000151.1:0-4262 GCA_030050035.1 Acidobacteriaceae bacterium
TCACGCGATGCTGCGCGCGCGCACGCAGCATCGCAAATCCTCTTGTTACCATGAAGAAAGATGAGTGCAGTGCTTGCGACCGAAGCTCGTTGAGCGGCAGTCGCAGGACTGCCCAGGCCCGCCGGAGCGAATGCAGGATTCGGGCGGTTCAAGTTCCCTGTTTTCCTGCAAGTAAAACCTAAGGAGATTTCGAATGCCATTGGTATCAATGCGGCAGCTCCTCGATGAGGCTGCCAAGGGCGGGTACGGCGTCGGCGCGTTCAACGTGAATGACATGGAGCAGATTCAGGCCATCATGGCCGCTGCCGTCGAAACCAAGGCCCCGGTCATCATCCAGGCCAGCCGCGGCGCGCGGCAGTTCGCGCAGGACCGCTATCTGTATCACCTCATTCTGGCCGCAGCCGAGCTGCACCCGGAAATTCCCATCGCCATGCATCAGGATCATGGCAACAGCTTTGAAACCTGCAAGAGCGCCATCGAGCTGGGCTTCACCTCGGTCATGATGGACGGCTCGCTCCAGGCAGACGGCAAAACGCCGAGCAGCTTCGAGGAGAACGTTGAAGTCACACGCCGCGTGGTCGATTACGCGCACGAGCGCGGCATCACCGTCGAAGGCGAAATCGGCGTGCTGGGCGGCATTGAAGACGGCCACGGCGCCGGCGGCACGGGTCTCGAGCATATCACCGATCCCGACCAGGCGGTGGAGTTTGCCGAGCGCACCGGCGTAGATGCGCTGGCCATCGCCATCGGCACCAGCCACGGCGCGTATAAGTTTACGAAGAAGCCCGACGGCTCCGTGCTCAAAATGGATGTTCTCATCGAGATCCACAAGCGCCTGCCGCAGACGCACCTCGTGATGCATGGCAGCTCGTCCGTTCCCAAGGACCTGCAGGACATCGTCAACCAGTATGGCGGCAAGCTGAAGGAAACCTGGGGCGTGCCGGTCGAGGAAATCCAGCTCGGCATCCGTAATGGCGTACGCAAGATCAACGTGGACACTGACAACCGCCTCGCCCTGACAGGCGCCATCCGCAAGGTTCTCTGGGAGCACCCGGAAAAGTTCGATCCGCGCGACTACATGAAGCCGGCGCGCGAGGCCATGCAGAAGGTCGTTGCGCAGCGCATGCGCGAGTTCGGCCAGGCCGGCCACTCAGGAGACTACAAGCCGACCTCGATTGAAGAGATGGCTGCCGGCTACCGCAGCGGCAAGCTGGACGCGCGGCCGTCGCTGGCTGGCGCTCGGTAACCCCAAAAAATCCAACCCCCAAAAGCCGCTCCCTCGTGAGCGGCTTTTTTCATTTTCTTTCCTGCCAACCGAACCGGCTCCAGCGCCGTCTGATCAAAACAGAATGAGCGCTCGTCCTCATCCTCTCCCAGGGATATGTCGTGCTCTATTCACGCTGCTCGCGGCAGGCGCGCTTCTGTTGCCATGCGGCAGTCACGCACTTGCCAACCCGGCATCGCGACACCGCGCGCATCCGCTACTGGTGGGCTATTTTGTCGACAGCGACCTCGGTTCTCCGGCCGCATTCCCTCTGCGTAATCTGGTGACCAGCGGGACCGCGGCGCGGCTTGACCAGATCAACTACTCGTCGGCCCTGGTGCGCGATGGCCGCTGCTCTCTCGCCAATCCCATCGCCGACCTGCTTGCGCCCGTTGCCGCAAAAGACAGCGTGGATGGCGCCGCCGACAGCCCGTCGTCACCATTCCGCGGCTACTTCCACCAGATTGAAGAGCTCAAGCGCCGCTATCCGCGGCTTAAGGTGTTGATCTCGCTCGAGGGCCGCGCCTCTGACTTTGCCCAGGACGCCCAGCCGGAAAACCGCGCCTCTTTCGTAGACTCCTGCGTCGATCTCTTCCTGCGCGGGCATTTTGCACCCGGCGTGAGCAAACCCGGCATCTTCGACGGCGTCGATATCGACTGGGAATCGCCGCAGCTCGCCGATGCCGCCAACTTCCGCGCCCTCATCGAAGAATTCCGCCACGAGATGGATGCGCTGCGTCCTGGCCTGCGCCTTTCGGTCGCCGTGGATCAGTCGCCGGCGGTACTACCCGGCACAAACTTCGCTGCGCTTGCGCCGCTGGTCGACGAGTTCGGCATCATGAACTACGACTACGCCGGCCCTTGGAGCGCGACCACCGGCTTCCTCGCACCGCTTTTCCCCAGCTCATCCCTGCCCGCGCAGGCCGCCAGCATCGAGCAGAGCATCGCCGCCTACAAGGCAGCCGGAGTGCCTGCACGCAAGCTGCTCATGGGCCTTCCCTTCTATGGTTACGGTTGGACAGGCGTGGGAAGCGCAAACAACGGCCTCTTTCAGGCCGGCCAGGCCGTCCACGGCGACCGGCCTTATCGCTTCATCCGCACCCTCGCCGAGCCTTCGGCCGTCTTCCGCGATCCCCGCTCGCGTGCTCCATGGATCTTCGACGGCGACGACTTCTGGACCTACGAGGACCCCGTCTCAATCCGCTACAAAACCAGCTACGCTGCCCGCCAGGGGCTCGGCGGGGTGATGATCTGGGAGCTGAGTGGCGATACGGAGAATGCAGAACTGCTTACCAGCGCCTACAACGCCCTGCATCATCCGCTGCGCGCCAAAGCCTTCGCGGCGTCGAAGGCGCAGTCAACCTTGGCGCAACGTTAAGAGCAGTCACAAGTTCGCTAGTTCACTGCGCGTCTTGCGCGAAAGGCCGCTCCTTATGGGAGCGGCCTTTCTTTTCCGCGCTGCTGCGCTCAAAACCAGCCATGTTCGTCCCGCTGCGGTTCGACCGAGGGACTGATGTTGTGCGGCACGGTGACGGTTCGCTCCACCGTCTCCTGCGCATCCATCGCCTGCTGGACACCGCAGCTCATCGCAATTTCGTCGATTTTGGCGAAGTACTGCCGGTGCAGGCTGATCAGATCCGCGCGAAACCGGGCGCGGCGCTCCTCATCCACGCAATCGGCGGATTCCCAGCGCGTCGTCAGAATAATGAGATAACGGAGTTCGGCCAGTTTTTCCGTGCCAGGAGCGAGCGCATGCCCGAAATTTCGCCGGGCATTGACGTCGTCGGCAGAAGCGTGAAAAGTGGCTAGGGACACAACTCATTCTCCCTCCGGAACTGCCCGCGCGCCGATTTAATTGCACGCGGAAGATGCCGGAAGTAATCCCTGGAGTCTTCACCAGGTGAGCCCCATTCTTTCGCTGGACTCTCTGTGCGATCTGCGCCTTTTTCTTGTGGAGCGCGGACAGTTACGTCACACGGGACGTCCCCCGCGCTCATCGCTCAGCGCGCCTGCTGGCTCGCAACGAGGCTGGAGCGGGAGTCTGCAGACGCTTGCTGCAGCCAGTAATGGAACCCATCGACGATGGCCATCAGGGCAGCCTGGTTCAGGTCGCTGCTCACGCCGGCCGTGGTCCAGGGATCGTGTCCGTCGGCGTTGAAGCTTACGGTCACGCGCACGTGCGCGGCTGTATCGTTCGCGGAAACATCAAGAGCCGTCACTGTAAATGTCCCCAGACGCATTTCGGCAATCGAGGGGTACCATTTTTCAAGTTCGTGTCGCAGCGCCTTGGTGAGCGCGTCTACGGGACCAGCGCCTTCGGCCCGCGTCGTCGCCAGCTTCTCGTCGCCAACTGAGAGCGTCATGAAGGCCTGCACGAAGCGCGTGCCGATCTCGTCGGATTCGTCGAAGACGCGCCAGCTCCTTACGCCGAACCAGTTGCGCAGCGTGCCCAGCGTGCGCATGCATGCCAGCCGGAAGCTGACTTCGCTGGCCGTGAAGCCGCCGCCCTCGATCATGGCCGCACTCGATTCCATCAGCGCCTGCGCCTGGCGCGAGTCGAGCGGCACCCCAAGAGTCTCAGAAAGCAGCATGATGTTGGCGCGGCCCGATTGCGCATTCACGCCGATGACGGGAATTGCGCCCACGCGCGCCGGATCGCACCACAGGTAGGCGCCGGGGTTTTTCCGTTCACTCGACCCGTGCATGCCCGCCCAGGTGCCGAACGCGCCCGGGCCGACGATGGGCGCGCCATGCGGCGGCTCCAACCCGAAGGCGGCATAAGTGGACTGCGCCAGGCTGGTGAGACCGAGCAGCGACTTCTCAGGCACAAACTCCGCCTCGCCGCGGAGCTGCATTGCGCCGATGACAGTGGTGAGGTTGACGTTGCCGCAGCGCTCGCCGGTGCCGACCAGTGTGCCCTGCACCTGCGCCGCGCCGGCCAAAATCGCCGCGCGCGAATCTGCCACGCCCAGCCCGCGATCCGTGTGCCCATGGAAAC
>JASIJW010000152.1:0-6147 GCA_030050035.1 Acidobacteriaceae bacterium
ACGCCGCGCTGCTGAAAGCGCCGGTCGACACCGCGAAAGCTGTGCAGGCCCTCGGCAATGCGGTCGGGCGCGACATCGAGCTGGCGCGCAATGGCCACGGCGGCGGTGGCGTTGAGCACATTGTGCCAGCCGGGGACGTGCAGTTCGAAAGGTCCGAGCAGTTCCTCGGCAGCATGGACCTGAAAGCGCGAAAAGCCGCCGCCGGTTGCGGCACCTTGTGCGGCTTCGAGCATCTCGAGGCGAAAATCGGCTTCGACCGCAGCGCCATAGGTGAACACGCGGCGGCGCGCGCGGGGAAGGATCGAGCGAAGCTGCGGATTGTCGATGCAGGCCGTGACGGCGCCATAGAACGGTACGCGGTCCATGAACTCGAGGAAGGCGCGCTCGACATCGTCCATGTCGCGATAGCAGTCCATGTGCTCGCGATCGAGGTTAGTGACGATAGCGCGGATCGGCGAGAGCTTGAGGAACGAGCGGTCACTCTCGTCGGCTTCGGCAACCAGGAAGTGCGAGTTGCCGAGCCGGGCGTTCGAGCCAAGCGCATCCACGCGGCCGCCGACGACGATGGTGGGGTCGAGGCCGCCGGCGGCAAGGACTGCGGCAACCATCGATGTCGTAGTCGTTTTGCCGTGCATGCCGGCAATGGCGATGCCGTACTTGAGGCGCATCAACTCGGCGAGCATTTCGGCGCGCTGAATGACCGGAATCTTCGAGGCGTGGGCCGCCTGCACTTCAGGGTTCCGCGGATTGACGGCGGAGCTGGTGACGACGACCGTGGCGCCCGCAATATTCTCTGCGGTGTGACCTTCGTAGATGATGGCGCCAAGCTGCGCCAGGCGGTCGGTGACCGAACTGCGGCGCAGGTCAGAACCTGAGACCTCAAAGCCCAGGTTCAACAGGATTTCGGCGATGCCGCTCATGCCGATGCCGCCGATGCCGATGAAGTGCGCGTGCTGTGAGGTTGCGAACATGGGCGTGAAAGTTCAATGTAGCATTGGGCGGACGCCGCTACTCGGGAAGGCTGTAATCAAAGTCGTAGAAGTGCTGGCCGTTTTCGATGCGGATGTTGAATGTGCCGGTGACTCCCTTCAGTTCTCCCGTGCTTGAGCCAGGCACGACAATGATCTGCAATTCAGGGCCATTGGCATCCATAGTGGCAAAATGCTGCATTGCGAAACTGCCGTGCCGGCCCAAGAGCGTGCCGGTCACGACTTCCATTGCAACGTAACCCGCCGCGCCCTGCTTGGGATCACCTCCACCGAGCATCTCCCCTTTGCTCGTTGCCTCAAGATCGCCGTGGATCTGCTTGTCGATGGAATAGCGGTTGACGCCTTCGGCTGGCGGCGAAGGCAAAGGACGGATGTTGACCGAAAATGTGCCGTGAGCCTGGTGAGACATTCTTGCCTCCCTTATTTGATCACCCCACGACCGCTGCGCTCGATGAACTCGACCAGCAGCGCTACGTCTTCGCTATCGATGTTGCGCAGTTGGTCGAGGGCCTGGGTGGTGTTCATTTTGGCGGCGAGGAGCAGCCGGAAGGCCTTTTGCAGCGTCTGCAGCCGCTCGGCGGAGAATCCGCGCCGCTGAAGTCCGATTTTATTGATGCCGAAGGCCTTGTTCTCGCGCCGGACGGAGGTGAGCGAAAAGGGCAGCACGTCCTGGGTGACGATGGTTCCTCCGCCGATGAACGCATGCGTGCCGATGACGCAGTGCTGATGAACCGGGCAGAAGGCGCCGAGGGTCACGAAGTCCTCGATCGTGACGTGGCCGGCGAGCGTGGCGGAGTTAGCGAGGATACAGTGATTGCCGATGCTGCTGTCGTGGCCGACGTGTGCATAGGCCATCAATAAACAATTCGACCCGATGCGGGTGACGCCACCGCCGCCCACCGTGCCGCGGCTCACGGTGACACACTCGCGGATGGTATTGCCATCGCCAATCTCTGTATCGGTGGGCTCGCCTTTGTACTTCAGGTCCTGCGGGGCTACGCCAATGGAGCAGAAGGGATAAAAGGTATTGCGCGCGCCGACGCGGGTGCGTCCGTCGATCACCACATGGGAGACGAGCGTGCAGTCCTCGCCCAGCACAACTTCAGGCCCAATTGTGCAGAATGGGCCGATGGTGCAGGAGGCGGGAATCTTCGCTCCGGAAGCAACGACAGCGCTCGGATGAATACTCACTCTGCCGACTCCACGCTGGCGGCGGCTGGTGTCGCGTCAATTCCCTGCTCCCTTGCTGCCTCGCTCTCTTTATCCCTATATCTCGGCACCACCTGGCAGGTAAGCGTGGCCTCGCAGGCCAGCTTTCCCTCGACCAGCGCGCGGCCCGCCATGCGACCGGCGCGAGGGCGGAACGATAGTACATCCACTTCGATGCGCAACTGGTCGCCAGGAGTAACGGGACGGCGGAACTTGGCTCGTTCGATGCCGGTGAAGACCACCAGCTTGGAGTGCCGGTGCTCGAGCTCATTCATCATAATGATGCCGCCGGCCTGCGCCATGGCTTCAACTACGAGCACCCCGGGCATGATGGGATGACCGGGAAAATGTCCCTGGAAAAACGGCTCGTTGATGGTGACATTCTTGATGGCGACCAGCCGTTTGGCGCGCTCAAACTCCACCACGCGATCGATGAGCAGAAAGGGATAGCGATGGGGAAGGAACTCCAGAATCTCCTGGATATTAAAGGTCATTCTTTCTCCGCGGAGCGGGATTGGATGCGGGACGCTCGTATGGATTATAAACAGCGCGCAGGTAGACGAAACGCTGCATAAGCGCGCATGCCCGGGGAGAATCGTCTCGGGTTCGGACTACTTCTTGGCGACGTGATGAGCGACGTCGTCGGGACTCCAGAAGTCCGGGGAAAGCTGCTGGTTGTACTTCACCTGCGTGATGTAAAACTGCCGGACGAGGTCGCCGTTTTTGAGCCGCGTGATGGTGTAAGGCGTTTGAATGCCGTTGACCAGATGGTAATCGTCGTACTCCTCGGTATCGGTGTTCTTGTCGTGGTAGACGGGGTCGCGGTACTGGAAGACGCGCTGCAGGGGCAGGTGGGTCTGCGCGTCCATGAGGATGGTGATGGCCTCGTTCTCGGGCGAAATGAGCGTCACCTGCTCGGCGAGGTGGCGCTCGGCCAGGTGCTGACCTTCGTAAACAAGTATGGTGTTCGGATTCTTCAGCCAGACCTTAACCGCGGTCTCAATGGAGTGGTCGCGGCGGCGCAGGTAATCATCCACCTGGTCCTGAGGCAGGGCCTTTTTGCCGCGGTAGGTAACTTCCCATCCCTGCCGGCCGAGGAAGAACTCGTCGACGTCACGGTGCTTGGTGACTTCGATCCGGTCGCGGTCGGGCCAGGCGTGGTATTCGAAGACGAGGGTGGTTCCAAGATCGGGCCGACCCTGAAAAAAAGCGGCGATCTGACCTTCGAGCATTTGGTTCTGCATGTCGAGCCACGTCTGACCGCCCAACGCCTGCACCATGGCGTTGAGGGCGGCGCGGGCCTGGTCGGCGTTCTTCTGGGCCTCGTTATCCTGCGCGCGCACCCAGAGCGGGCCAGCCAGCAGCAGAGCTGCCAGAACAGTTACAACTCTCGATTTCGCCATCGTCTCCTCAGAAAAGCTTACAGAATATTGGACGAATGAAGACAGTTTCCGGGATGAGGCAGGACAGGAAAGGCTGCGCCGGACCAGTAGACAGACGTTTCGGCCTGCAGTTCTACGAGCGTTTTCCGGCCATTTCTATCAGATGCATGAAGATGCATGAAGAGCTTAGCCCGCCAGCACTGACCCGCCGTTAACGTTAAGCACTTCGCCGGAGATGAAGCCGGCGAGCGGCGTGCACAGGAAGAGCACCGGTCCGGCGATTTCGCGTGGGCTGGCGACGCGGCCCATGGGGATTCCGGCGGCGATCCGGGCGCCCTGCTCCCGGTTGCCGAGCGCGGGTGCAGACATATCCGTCGCTACCCAGCCGGGCGCTACGCAGTTAACGCGGATGCCGCGGGGCGCGAGCTCGCTCGAAAGACTCTTGGTGAGGCTGATGATTGCTCCTTTAGCGGCGGCATAGTCCGCGTGGAAGGCTTCGCCGCGCTGGCCGGCCGTGGAGCTGATGAGAACGATATGGCCAAGAGGCTCGGCCGGCTGGTGAGGCGATCCCGGATGCCAGGGAGTTCCGGCTGCTTCTGCCTGCCGTTCCATTTGGGCCGCGGCGGCCTGCACAAGGCCGAAGACCGAATCGAGATTTATAGCAATTGTCCGTCGCCATTGGTCGTCGGGCATGCTCGCAATCGGCACGTCTTCCGGCGGCCAGACGCCGTGATTGACGACGAGAATGTCGAGGCGGCCAAATTCGTGGACGGTCTTTTCGACCAGGGCGCGGCCGGCAGCAGGCGAGTCGAGCTCCTGGTGAATGGCGACGCGTTTTCCCGCTCCAGGTTCTTGAACGAGAGCTTCGGCGTGCTGCCGCGCCCGGCGATAGTTAAAAGCGACATGCGCCCCGGCCTCGGCAAACAGACGCACCGTCTCCGCGCCGATGCCACGCGAGCCGCCAGTGATGAGGGCAACCTTGCCTTCCAATTCCAGCGATATTCCAGCCATGCCTTACAAACTACGGTGCGGTGCGATGGGATGTCGAGAGGTAGACCTTGAGCACGACACTGACCATGTCCGCCTTACCTGGTCTCCTTCATCGCCTGGCTCGATCGGCCAACAGCTTTTTCCGCTGCCGGATGAGCCTGGCGCGTTCCTTTTCCGGCAAGGCCAGAACGGCTTTGGTTCTTGGAGGCAATTTGGCAAAGATGAGCACATGGGCCCGGCGCAGTTCGTCTTCGATTTCGCGCGGGCGCAGCGCATCCCAGCGCTCCATGGTCACCCAGAAATTGCGGGCCGCGTATGGAGTGGGCCGCATCCCTTCGATCTCCAGCAGCTCGTGGAATCGCTCGGCGCCGCAGTGGAATGAGAGCACGCCTACGCCCGAGCCATCCAGATCAGTCATGGCGAACATCTTGCCGCCGATATCGCGGTCGCCCACCCAATAGACGAGATGGTGGCCCCAGTTCAGCGTCTCCGCCACATGCGGCAGATTCGTGCAGAAGGCGCGGATACGTTCGTTATCCATCGACCTCGCTGCGAAGTCCCCAACAGGGTTAGAGCGGGACAAGCGAAGATTCGCTTGTCCCGCTTTCGTTCAAGTTTACTGGACGGCGGTCTGCGTCAAGCTGTTTACCGTAAATTGCTGGGTTGTCCCGTCCGTGGTGCTGATTTCGAAGCCATAGCCGAACTGGGTGATCGTGCTACCCGCCGGCAGGCAGTCCGTAGTACCAGTCGAGGTCTTGCATATGTCATTGCCCTCCAGGTACTTGAGCATGGAGTAGATGTCCACGCTCCCGGAGCTCTCGCCAAAATTCTTGCTGCCGGCAGTCGCGTAATACTGCCAGATCAGCTCCGGATTCGACGAGCCGAAGGTGCCGTTTTGACATAGGTTCCAGTACGTTACCGGGACGCCATTCGACCCGCCGAATTGGACGTCGGTGGCGATGACAGTGGTCCAGTCTGTACACACGTCCGTGTTGATGTTCTGATGCTGGATCATTATCTCGCTGGCCCAATCGTTGAACCACAAGTCGTAGCCAATATCGCTGACGGTACCCGTCGACGCACTGGGTGCCGACTCCGAGAACGACCCCACGATTTCACTGAAGCTGTCCAGCGTCGGGTTAGGATCGGAAGTCTGTCCATCCTCGTAGTACTGAATTGCTGCGCTGGGGTAAGAGTGGATAGCTCCCGAGGTGTCCGTCGGGAAGTTGGCTTCTATATACCAGTCACCAGGACTCGTCGTGTACATGTCCTGAGTCCATGTTGAAGGCGGATTCCACACGTCGTTTTGCGTGATTTCCCCCCAGGTAGTCGGGCTGAGCGACGTGTCGTAATACAAGCCGCTCGTCGGGCAGATGCTATCTGCGCCGGTTATTTCGCACACCGATCCCGATGACACGGTAAACGCGACCGTATAGCTTTGCGGCGAGTTGCTTGCTCCCGAGCTCGAGACATTCACCGTCGCGTTGTAGGTTCCGGCCGCGAGGCTCCCGGTAGTTGGCTGGGTGGAGCACGTATACGGGGCCGAGCTGCCCGTGCAGCTCACACTGAGCCAGCCG
>JASIJW010000153.1:0-3241 GCA_030050035.1 Acidobacteriaceae bacterium
CTTGGCCGCGAACTGTCCGAGGAAGCCGCCTGAGGAGACTAAATGAACCCCACCGCCATGAACCATGGAACTATCCCCGCGGGACGCGTGACAATCCGCGTGCCCTTTCTCAATCTGAAGGCTCAGTACGCTTCCATTCGCGAGGAAATCCAGGAAGCCATTAACCGAGTTCTCGATTCCGCCCATTACGTTGGCGGCGAATCTGTCGAGCAGTTTGAAGAAGAGTTTGCTGCCTACGTGGGCTCAAGCTACGCTGTCGCTCTCGGCTCCGGCACAGACGCTCTCGCACTAGCGCTGCGTGCGGCCGGCATCGGGCCGGGCGACGAGGTCATCGTTCCCGCAAATACCTTCTTCGCCACCGCCGAGGCCGTGAGCAACGTAGGCGCCACGCCGGTCTTCGCCGACGTCGACCCCAGCACCCTGCATCTCGATGCCGCCTCCGCTGAACGTTTGCTCACCCTACACACACGCGCCATTATTCCGGTTCATCTCCATGGCCGGGCCATGGATACAACTGAAATAGAGCGGCTCGCCGGAGCGCACCGCCTCATCGTCATCGAGGATGCCTGCCAGGCTCACGGTGCAATTTTGAACGGGATTCGCGTAGGCGGCTCGGGACGGCCGACGTGCTTCAGCTTTTATCCCGGAAAGAACCTGGGCGCATACGGCGACGGAGGCGCTGTGACCTGCAACGATGCGGCAATGGCACAGACCCTTCGCCTGCTCCGTGATCACGGCAGCCCCGTGAAATACGAGCATGTCACCATTGGCACCAACTCGCGTCTCGACGCCATCCACGCGGCGGTGCTCTCGGTTAAGCTGCACCATTTGGACGAGTGGAACCGTAAGCGCGCCGAGCATGCGGCACAGTATCTGTCCGCGCTCGACGGCTCAGGTCTGCAGTTGCCCGTTACCGCAGACAAAGGTGCGCACAACTACCATCTCTTCGTGGTTGCCACCCCGATGCGGGATTCTCTGCGCACATTCCTTGCCGCACGGGGAATCGAAACCGGAATTCACTATCCCACGCCGCTTCACCTCACGCCTGCCTATCGCACGCAAGGATGTCCCGGGCCAGGCAGTTTGCCTGTAGCCGAGCGCAAGGCGAGGGAGATGCTTTCGTTGCCGATGTTCGCTGAGCTCACGCGGGAGCAACTTGCCGAAGTCGTCTTCGGCGTGCAGGAATTCATCGCCCGAAGCGCGAGCGCACGGGCCGACGAGCCTGGCGAGCCCTCGCGCAGGGCTGCCTGAGGAGGCCGTCCATGCAGACACAAACGGAATGCTTTCAGCAAGCACCTCCATGGTCGCCGCCTCTGGTATCCGTGGTGTTGGCCACCTATAACGAAGAGAATTCGATTGAAAGATGCCTCGGATCGATTCTCCGCCAGCAGAGGTCGCATCCTTCGATCGGAGATTTTGAGATCGAGGTTCTCGTGGTGGATGGAATGTCGACTGACGGCACGCGTGCTCTTCTGGAGGATTATGTTGCGCACCATCCGCGTGTGCGCATGATCGACAACCCGAAGCGCCGGGCGCCGTTCGCATTCAACCTGGGTCTGCATCACGCCCAAGGCGAGTACGTGTGCATCCTGGGTGCGCATACGGTGTACCGCGACGATTACATCGCAGTTTGCCTCGCTGAGCTGCTGGCGCACGATGCGGCTGCCTGCGGCGGACGCGTAAAAACAGCACCCGCGAGCAACCGCCTGGGCGCGCGCCTGTCCGCGTGGGCCATGAGCCACGCTTTCGGCTCTTCGCGCAAGTCGTTCCGCACGCAGCGCGAGGGTCATGTGGATACCGTGAATTATGCGGTCTTCCGGCGTGATCTCGCGCTGGCCGCCGGCGGATACGATGAGGACCTGCTGCGCAATCAGGATAACGACCTGAACCAAAAGCTGCGCGCTGCCGGGTTTGGCCTGTGGTGCACATGGAAAACGGAATGCCTGTATTTTCCCAAGTCCACGGTCTCGGGGTTATTTCGCTACGCCTACGGCAACGGCTTCTGGAACGCGTTGTCGATGGCCAGGAATCCCGCTTCGATGGGGCTGCGGCACTTTGTGCCTTTCTTCTTTGTGACGTCGCTGGCGCTTACGGCGTTCGTCGCCATAGCCGTTCGATTGGCGTCGGCGCACGCTGCGTGGATGGCTGCGATGCCGCTGGCCCTGCTGGTGGGATTGCATCTTGTGCTGGGTACGGCTGCAGCCATCGATGTTGCGGTTCGTGATCGTTCGCTGGGTGCACTATGGCTTCCGGCGGTGTTCTTCGGATTTCATTTTTCTTACGGATTCGGAACGCTGCGCGGATTCCTCAGCCAGCCGTGGACTGCGTGGCTGCCGAAGGAGCGGTCCTGCCGCCGCTCTGTGCCGTCCGGAGATTGACCATGCCCAATTTTGCGTATTCCGGTTTGGTTCACGCAACTGCTTCTGCCCGCGCCGTCGCCGCAGCGTGGCCATGAACGTTTGATTGCTTTGTCGATTGGAGGCCTATGCAAAACACCCGCTCACAGTTTCTTCCCTTTCATGTTCCGCTGATTGAAGAAGACGATATGCGCGCAGTTCGCGAGGTAATGGAGAGCGGTTGGATCACCACAGGCCCGAAGGCCGCGCAGTTCGAGCAGGAGTTCGCGAGGTATACGGGAGTGCGCCATGCGATCGCCGTGAACTCCGGCACTGCGGCGCTGCACCTGGCATTCGACGCCGCAGGCATCGGTGAAGGCGATGAGGTCGTGCTGCCCACGCTCACGTTCGCCGCGACCGCCGAGGCGGTAGTTTACTGCAAGGCGCGCCCAGTTCTCGCCGACATTGAGGCCCAGAGCTTCAATCTCGATCCTCTGCAGGCAGAGCGTGCGATCACCCCACGCACACGCGCCATTGTGCCGGTCCACATGGCTGGCCAGCCCTGCGATATGGATCCACTGCTGCACATGGCGCGAGCCCGAGGGCTGCATGTGATCGAGGACGCAGCCCATGCTCTGCCGGCGCGTTACCGCGGCCGCATGGTCGGCACCATCGGCGACATCACCTGCTTTTCGTTCTACGCCACCAAAAGCATAACCACCGGAGAAGGCGGCATGGTGACTACCGGTGCGGACGACTGGGCCGATCGCATGCGCGTCATGCGCCTGCACGGCATTAGCAAGGATGCGTGGAAGCGCTACACCGCCGAGGGATCCTGGCGATACGAGATTTTGGCTCCCGGATTCAAATACAACCTGACCGACATGCAGGGTGCGCTTGGCCTG
>JASIJW010000154.1:0-3029 GCA_030050035.1 Acidobacteriaceae bacterium
GGCGCTGAAGAGTTCGGCTTTGCCACGATGCCGCTTATCACCATGGGCTGCATCATGCTGCGCAAGTGCCATCTGAACACCTGCTCGGTGGGCATCGCCACGCAGGACCCGGTGCTGCGGGCGCGATTTGAGGGCACGCCCGAGAACGTCATCAATTTCTTCTTCTTCATCGCCGAGCAGATGCGGCAGCACATGGCCAAGCTCGGCTTCCGCACGGTTGATGAAATGGTCGGCCGCGTGGACAAAATCGACGCCGCAATCGCAGACGCGCACTGGAAGGCCAAGGGTATCGACCTTTCGTCGATTCTGTACACGCCCGAGCTGCCCTCGCGTGTTGCACGGCGCTGTGTGACTAAGCAGGATCATGGGCTGAATGCCGCGCTTGACCATCAGTTGATTGCCAAGGCCAAGCCCGCGCTTGAAAAGAAGACGCCGGTCACGGGCAGCTTCAGCATCCGCAACGTGCACCGCACGGTAGGCGCCATGCTGGGCGGCGAAATCGCGCGCCGCTACGGCTCAGCCGGCCTGCCCGACGGGACGATTCAATATAAGTTCACCGGCTCGGCCGGCCAGAGCTTCGGCGCGTTCGTGCCCATCGGCGTCACGCTCGAACTCGAAGGCGACGCCAACGACTATCTCGGCAAGGGCCTGTCCGGCGGCCGCGTCATCGCCTATCCGCCCAAGACTTCGCCCTTCCTGCCGGAAGAAAGCATCCTCGTCGGCAACGTGGTGCTCTACGGCGCAACGAGCGGCGAAGTTTTTCTCAACGGCATCGCAGGCGAGCGCTTCGCTGTCCGTAACTCCGGCGCCATGGCGGTTGTGGAAGGCGTGGGCGACCACGGCTGCGAGTACATGACCAATGGGTTTGTCGTCGTGCTCGGGTCGACGGGAAGGAATTTCGCGGCCGGCATGAGCGGCGGCGTGGCCTTTGTCTACGACGACCAGGGCGACTTCACAACACGGCGCTGCAACAAGGCGAGCGTCGATCTCGAACCATTGGTCGAGTCCGAAGATATCGAGAAAATCCTCACGCTGCTCGAGCGGCACCGCGACCTGACCGGCAGCCCGCGCGCCGCCTGGATACTCGAGCACTTCGCCGAGGTGCAGTCTCAGTTCATCAAGGTCTTCCCGCACGAGTATAAGCGCGTTCTCGGCGTGCCTCGTGCAACGGAGTTCTACATTTCATCCGCAGGTTCGTCGCATTTGGTGACGGCAGCCGTCGCGGCAGCTACAGCATCAGGGGTGCAGCATGGGTAAGGACACCGGTTTCCTCGAAATCAATCGCGAGCAGCCCACGCGCCGCAAGCCTGAAGAGCGCGTCAATGATTGGTTCGAGATTTACAATTCGTTTCCCGAGGAAAAGCAGCGCGAGCAGGGCGCCCGCTGTATGGACTGCGGTGTGCCCTTCTGCCACACCGGCTGCCCGGTAAACAACATCATTCCGGACTGGAACGACCTGGTCTACCACGGCCGCTGGGAAGCGGCCATCCGCCGCCTGCATGCGACCAACAACTTCCCCGAGTTCACGGGCCGCATCTGCCCCGCGCCGTGCGAGGCCGCGTGCGTGCTCGGCATCAACCAGCCGCCGGTTTCGATCAAGCTCATCGAGCGGTCAATTGTTGACCGTGCCTGGGACGAAGGATGGATTCGCCCCGAGCCGCCCGAGCAGGCCACCGGCAAGCGCGTGGCCGTAGTGGGCAGCGGACCCGCGGGCCTGGCCGCAGCGCAGCAGTTGCGCCGCGCCGGCCACTCCGTCACAGTCTACGAGAAGAATGACCGCATCGGCGGCCTGTTGCGCTATGGCATTCCAAACTTCAAGCTTGAGAAGCACGTCGTCGACCGTCGCATCGAGCAGATGAAGGCCGAAGGCGTGACCTTCATCACCAGTGCTCACGTCGGAGTCAACGTCTCGGTCGAGTCGCTCACCAGCCAGTATGACGCCATCCTGCTCTGCGGCGGCGCCGAGCATCCGCGCGACCTGCCTGTGCCGGGCCGCGAGCTCAACGGCATCCACTTTGCGATGGAGTTTCTGCCGCAGCAGAACCGCCGCAACGAGGGCGACGCGGAAGACACGATCCTTGCCTCGATGAACGCCGCTGGCTCCATCCTCGCCAACGGCAAGCGCGTCATCATCATCGGCGGCGGCGACACCGGCGCCGATTGCCTGGGCACCAGCCACCGACAGCATCCGGAGAGCGTGCATCAGTTCGAGCTGATGCCGAAGCCTCCGGCCGAGCGCTCGCATCTCACGCCGTGGCCGCTGTGGCCGCTGCAACTGCGCACCGAAGGCGCGCACGAAGAGGGCGGCATCCGCGACTGGGCCATCAACACGGTGAAATTCACGGGCGACGAGCACGGCAACGTGAAAAAGCTGCACGCCGTCCGCGTAGGCCCGCCGCCCAAGTTCGAAGTCATTCCCGACTCCGAATTCACCTTGGACGTCGATCTCGTTCTGCTGGCCATGGGCTTTCTTGGCCCCGTGCGCAACGGCATGATCGAGGAGCTTGGAGTAGAGCTCGACGCCCGCGGCAACGTGAAGACCGACAACTTTATGAGCTCGAAGGAAGGCATCTTCGCCGCTGGCGACATGCGTCGCGGCCAGTCGCTCGTGGTTTGGGCCATTAGCGAAGGCCGCAAGGCCGCCGCAGCGGTCGACGAGTACCTGGCGAAGAAGACCAAGTCTGGGCGCAATGGCAACGGTCACGCGCACGCAACGGCGCGATAATTCCGTCTCAGCAAATCTAGGCATCCGCATCCTTGCGGCGTTTTTGTTTTTGCCGCCAGGGTGGGGAGCTATCCGCACTTCACTGTCACGGCAAAGGCAGCGGCTGCACAGTCAGGCCAATTGGATTCTTCACCGGGTGATGGCCGCCAGTTGTTCGAGCTTGTGCCAATTGCGTAAAGATATTTTTCTTGTAATGTAATCAATACAGCATTGGCCAACCTCAATTCAGTGCATCCCAGCAAGCGATTCTCTACAATAGATATATGGCTCTGGAACAGGTAAAGAAGATCGCAGAAGCCGACTT
>JASIJW010000155.1:0-3094 GCA_030050035.1 Acidobacteriaceae bacterium
TGCGCGAAACGGCCGCCGCCGAGCGCGACGCGCGGCGCATGGAGCGCTTTGCGGTCCTCGTTCCTGAAATGCGCCTGCCCGCGCTCACCGAAAAGCAACAATCCATTCTGGCTGAGCTCGCAGCGTACGGCGGCGAGATACCGATCTCAGATCTCCGCAAGCGCGACCTTCCGTCGTCAACATTGCAAACGCTGGTCCGGCGCGGCCTGGTGCGCATCGAGGAACGCCCCGCCGCATTCCGTCTCGGAGGCCTTGCGCCCGCCTCCATTCCCATTCAATTAAATGCGCCGCAGCAAAGCGCACTCAGCGCCATCACTGAAGCGCTCGGCAGCTTCCATCCTCTGCTGCTGCACGGCGTCACGGGCTCAGGCAAAACGGCCGTCTATCTCGCAGCCATGCAGCAGGCCCTCGACCGCGGGCTTTCCTCAATCCTGCTGGTGCCGGAGATCGGACTCACGCCACAAACCGCGGGCCTGCTCGATGCCGCCTTCGGCCAGCGCGTGGCTCTGCTGCATTCCGCGCTCACGCCCGAAGAGCGCAGCGAGCAATGGCGGCGCATCCGCCGTGGAGAAGCGCAAATCGTCGTCGGCACGCGATCCGCAATTTTTGCGCCCACGCCGAATCTCGGCCTCATTCTTGTCGACGAAGAACACGACCAAAGCTACAAGCAGGAAGAAACCCCGCGTTACAACGCACGCGACGTCGCTGTCATGCGCGCCAAGTTCTCCAATGCCGTGGTAGTGCTTGGCTCCGCGACGCCCTCGCTCGAAAGCTGGCAGAACTCCGCGCAGGGAAAGTACCGGCGCATTGAGTTGCGCGAGCGCGTAATGAACCGCCCGCTGCCCGAGGTCGAGCTCATCGACATGCGCAGTGAATTCCAGCAGACCGGCCAGGAAAATCTCTTCTCGCGCTCGCTCATCGAGCAGACCAAGGCTGCGCTCGAGCGTGGCGAGCAGGCCATCATCCTGCTCAACCGGCGCGGCTACTCCTTCGCCGTCATCTGCCGCGCCTGCGGCGAAAAGCTCGAGTGCCAGAACTGCGCCATCGCGCTCACGCACCACAAGCCGCCTGCGGAAGACGCCGGACTCGCCCGCGAAGGACAGCGTCTCGAGTGCCACTACTGCGGCTTCCGGCGCACCGTGCCGGCGCGCTGCCCCAAGTGCGACAGCGAGCACCTCTACTACCTCGGCGCCGGCTCGCAGCAGGGCGAAGAGCGCCTCGCCGAGATCTTTCCCGGCGCGCGCATCGGCCGCATGGATCGCGACACCGTGCGCGGCCGCCATGATCTTGAACGGCTCCTCGCGCGGCTCCACTCCGGCGAAATCAACCTGCTCGTTGGCACGCAGATGATTGCCAAGGGCCACGACATCCATGGCGTCACGCTTGTAGGTGTCGTCGGCTGCGACCACGCGCTCTCGCTGCCGGATTTCCGCGCCGCCGAACGCGTCTTCCAACTGATGATGCAGGTCTCAGGCCGCGCCGGCCGCGGCCTGTTGCCCGGCCGCGTCGTGGTGCAGACCTACTATCCCGACCATTACGCGATTCTCGCCGCCACCGCGCACGATTACGCAGCCTTCGCCGAGCGCGAGCTTAAGTATCGCCGCTGGATGCACTACCCACCCTTCGGCGCGCTGGCCAACGTGCTCGTGCAATCGCAGAACCTCGAAGAAGCCGCCGGCTGGTCCGCCACGCTGGGCAAATATCTTGTCCAAAACCAGGACAGCGCAACAGTGCGCGTGCTGGGGCCGTGTACAGCTCCCATCGCGCGCATCAAGGGCGTGTACCGCTTTCACCTGATCCTGAAGAGCGCCACGCGTAAGGCGCTGAATGGTGCGCTGCGCGGCCTGCTCGCCCATGCCGAGCAGGCCGGCGTGCCACGCAAAAACGTGATCGTAGACGTAGACGCGCTGCGGCTCCTTTAAACCGTAAGGAATCGCATCCCGCCTGCGGGTGCTCGCCCTTGCAGCATTTGGATGTTCCACCCCGGGTCCCCACGGACAGGTCTTCGTTCGTGGGGTGGACCCCAGCGGCGCTTTTGTTTTTGCCGCTTGGGTGGGAATGGAATGGCACGCAGCCAAACCACATCAACCGCTTACGCGTGCGACGAGTCGCCGCCCTCGAGCGAATGAAGCTCCTTGCCCGGCTTGAAGCGCACCGCCTTGCCGGGAGCGATGCTGACCTCTGTCCCGGTTCGCGGGTTGCGGCCAATGCCGGTCTTGCGCGCCCGCACGCTGAAGACGCCGAATCCGCGCAGCTCGATTCGCTCGCCAGCGGCCAGCGCCTGCTTAAGCCCCTCAAAAACGGTGTCCACGGCAGCCTCTGCCTTGGTGCGCGGTAGACCCGTGCGTTCGATCACCTGATGGACAATGTCCTGTTTGATCAAGGGATACACCTCGCTTCGAGAGCCGTCCTAATCGCCATTCTCTACCTGATCGACCCTCCGTCGAACGGCGATCGCGTGCCCTACACCGCCTATAGTACAGATTTCGCGGGAATTAGCAAACTGCCCAATCTGGCCCGCCCGCGGCCTGCTGAGGAAATCCGCGCTTTCTGCCGCCCAAACCGCCAGCTCGCGATTTTCCCCGGTTTTCCGCAGCCCTTTGGTTTGTCAACGGCGAAACCCGTTCCGTAAGATGAAGTTTCGAACAAAAAACAAACAAGCGCCATTCCACGCAAGCAAGACCGATTCCCGCAAACAGGAGACGTATGTCCATCAAAAGTGATCGCTGGATTCGCGAGCAGGCCCTCAAGCACGGCATGATCGAGCCATTCAGCGAAAAGCAAGTCGCCAGCGGCGTAATTTCCTATGGCCTTTCCTCCTACGGGTACGATCTCAGGGTCAGCGACGAATTCAAGATCTTCACCAACGTCAACAGCGCCATCATCGATCCCAAGAAATTCGACGAGCGCTCGTTTGTCTCCGTCCAGTCGGAATCCGTGATCATTCCGCCCAACTCATTCGCCCTCGCGCGCTCGGTCGAGTACTTCCGCATTCCGCGCGACGTGCTCACCATCTGCGTCGGCAAGTCCACCTACGCCCGCTGCGGCATCATCGTTAACGTCACGCCGTTCGAGCCGGAGTGGGAAGGGTTCG
>JASIJW010000156.1:0-9545 GCA_030050035.1 Acidobacteriaceae bacterium
ATGAGCGCGTTCGAGTCCTCGGCCTTTTTGACCGCCGTGAGGATCACGTTGTCCGGTCCGACCGAGGCGAAGGAATGTTCGGCAGGCAGAGAGCCGGGGTGCGCCGTGGTCACCACAGCCTGCAGCGGGTAGTCATACTCCCAGCCACGGCGCATGGTCAGCGCGTCTTTCCACGTGCCGGCGTGCGGATAGATAGCGTAATGGAAGTGCTGATGACCCATGTCGGCATCGGGATCTGGCCACTTGGGCGAGCGCAGCAGGGTAAGCCGTAGCACATTGCCCACGGCATCGTAGCCGTACTTGTCCTGGTTCAGCAGGCTCAGACCGTAGACCTTGCCGTCCGGCCCCTTGCCCGAAAGATCGGCCCAGCGCAGCGCCGGCACTTCAAACTGCGCTTTCTCCCAGGAGTTGTTACGCGTGGTCGGCCGCTCGATCGTACCGTAAGGAATCTCGTAAGTAGCAAAATTGCTGGTGACGGCCAGCGGAAACGCAGCCTTCAGCAACACATGCGACTCGTGCCAGTCGATATCGTTGTCGATATCGACGATATCGCCCTTGAGGCTAATGGTTTGGACGAATTTGGAGTTCTGGTAATGGTAGGTGACGCGAACAGCCGGATCTGGATCGAACTTATCGTTCCCGATCAACTCAACAGAGTCAGCTTTTTCAATCACGCTCGGCGCCACGTCCAGCGTGCCGGGATCGATATTCCATGCATCGTATTGCTTCGGCAGATCCTTGAAGAACTGGAGTTGGTTGCCGCAGGCATTGGGCGCAAGCATCTCCACGCCCGACTCCTTGAGGCTGGTGATGCAGCCACTGTGTTTGTCGACAACCAGGCGCAGACCACGGCCCAGCGTGATGCTGTCGGCGGTCTGCTCTGCAGGCTCACTCCACGGAATCCGCAATTGGTCCATGGCCGTCTCAGGAGCGACTTCCATCACCTTGTATCCCATTGCGGGAACATCCGGCACTGCTATCTCCGCATCAACAACGCCTGTCTGCTCGTCAGCCGAAAGCACATGGAAAGGAACGATCAGGCCTGTGGAAAGGTCAGTCACACGAATCCCCTGCGGCGTCATATCCGGCAACTGCACTTTGACCCGAACGTCGCTGGACAGCGCCCAGCTCAACGGGTTGTATACGATCACCGGGAGCGAATCTTTCTCCTTGGTCTGCGTATTGATACCCGCATCAACCTTCCCCAGCGCACCCGACGAAATCTCGTCCGTCGACATGCGCACCCAGTCGTAGTCCTTCTGCGCATCCTTATAGATGACGCCGATGCCCGAGCCCGCAGCCAGATCATGGAACTGGTTGAAGAGCACCTTCTTCCAGTCCTCAGTAAGTTGATCGCCCGGATATTTCGCGCCGTCGAGCCACGCGAGCGACGACCACTTTTCGGCGTTCAACATCTCCTCTTCGGCAGTTCGCATGTTGTGCTTGTGCCGGGCCTGCGTGGTAAAAACACCGCGGTGATATTCGAGATAAAGCTCGCTGTCCCAAGTCGGAATCGCGATCTTGCCGGCGACCGGCGCCGGCTCCTGGTAATCCGGAATCGACTGATAGTTCCACGTCTTGCTTTCCGGTGCGATCTCCTTCTCGACCGTCGAGAAGAACGACTGCGCCGAGCCGAAATGGTACTTCGGCGTCACCGGCGCGCCGCCGTTCGCCGCAATCGCCGCGGGGCCGGGATTCTTCCAGTGGTAACCCTCGTCCAAAATGGCGCGCGTGGGTCCGCCGCCGTGGTCGCCCACGCCGTAGAGGTCGAGCAGTTCAGTGAGGCCGGGCGAAAATTTACGCCCGTTCTTCAGGTCCTCAGAAAGCCGCACAGGATTGAGCGTGAGGTTGACGTAATCGTGCGGAAAATAGGTCAGCACCTTCGATCCATCCGGCGACTCCCACCAGAACAGCTTGAACGGGAGTTGGTTGGTATCGTTCCACGCCATCTTCTGCGTCACGAAATAATCGACGCCGCTCTTTTTGTAGATCTGCGGAAGCTGCCACGAATATCCGAATGCGTCCGGATTCCAGCCAACGCGAACATCGACGCCGTACTCATGCTCATACCAGCGCTTGCCCACGAGCAATTGGCGCACCAGCGATTCCCCATCAGGCATGTTCAGGTCCGGCTCAACCCACATGCCGCCGACAATCTCCCAGCGGCCTTCCTTGATGCGCTGCTTGATCTGGTCGTTGATGTCGGGGTAATCGCGCGCCATCCACTCGTTGTACGCCGCGGCCGACTGCGTGAAGGTGTAACCCGGATACTCATACATGAGCTGCAGCGCGGTGGAGAAGGTGTTCTTGACTACTCCCACAGTTTCGGTCCACGGCCACAGCCACGCGGCGTCGATGTGCGCGTCCCCGTCAAGATGGAAGCTGGCCTTGCTGAGCAGGGGCCTGAGCGCTTCGAGCTGGCCGTGCGCAGTTTTAAGGCTGGCGTCGAAGACCTGCTGGTTGTGCTGATTGTTCTGGCCATTATCGTCCAGAGCCGCGATATCGACGGCATGGATGGCGCGATTCAGCGTAGCCATGGGCTCGGCGTCGCCGGGCGCGAGCGAGGGCAAAAGATCGGCGGCGGCGAGAAATTGTTCGCCGAGATCAACCGGATTGGGCCGGCCCTCAGGAAAATCGATGCGCAGCGTGGCGCCGTCAATGCGCTTGGTATCGACCGTGTGCAGGAGCTTGACTGCGACTAGAGCCTTATCGCCCGGCTGCGCTCTATCGAACAGAACAATGGGCTCAAGGTCGTCGCCCAGCGCGACGCGGCGGCCGTTGACATAAATGATCTGCGGCACCGGGCCATTGGCGTCGGCGTGGAACTGGATCCAGATGCGCGCGCCGGTCAAATCGTACCCGTTGAGCGACGGAGGAACCTGAACGGTCTGCCGGAACCACACGGCTTCATTCGGTGCAGTAGCACCGGCGGCCATGGCAGGCCAACTGTTGTCATCGAGAGCAGGGTCTTCGCCGTGCGGCAGGTCGCCCGTGTGAAACTTCCACGGCCCATCGGGCAATTCGCGCAGGCTCATCAGCCGATCAACGATGGTCCGGGAGTCCTGAGGCAGGGCGTCGGCCGCGCGGTCGAATTCACTCGTGCGCTGCGCTGCGACATGGCCGGCAAAAAAAATAAGCGAATAAAAAGCGAGCAAGGAGACCGGTATCCGCAGATGTCCCTTCCATGCAGAAATCATCGGGAAATGTCCTCCACAGCATCTTAGGGCATTGCACCGGTTTAGCCAGGCGCAACATTTCCATAAAAAAGGGGTTAAGACCGTCGATCAGGGAATGCCCCGCGGCCGGGCTGAACGTCCCCTTTGAAGTGCGACCAAAATCTTTTTGGTTCATCTAACCTTTACCAGCTTTCCCGCATACTAAGAGAGAGAAGAGGTTATCCCCCGGAGATCCGGATGGTTCTGAAGCGATTGCCACGTATCTCACTCCTTTTTCTCCTTACTCTGCCGGCACTCGCCCCAGTCCACTGCAGGGGGCAGGCCGCGCTGCTGATGGAGGAGCCCTACGGCCTGTACGGCACCATCAATCCCACCGGCCACAATGCTATTTACCTTGCTAACGTATGCGCCGAAACGCCGCTGAAACTGCGGCGCTGCCACCCCGGCGAGCTGGGCGTGGTCATCTCGCGCTATGAGGGCGTGGACGGATACGACTGGGTTGCAATTCCGCTGGTCCCCTATCTCTATTCGGTGGAAAACACCGGCGATGTGCCCGCGCATGTGGACCGCGATACGGTGGTCGCCATGCGAAATCAGTATCGTGAGCAGCACTTTGAGCCCATCGGGCTGGATCAGGCAGGCAGCAGCCTGGTGCGCGACGGGTGGACGCAGTTGATCGGCTCCGCTTACGAGCGGCGCATCTACGCCTTCCGCTTCGACACGACCCCGGACCAGGACAATGCTCTGATTGCCCAGCTGAACGACGACCGCAACCGGTCGCATTTTCATATGCTGTTCCGCAACTGCGCAGACTTTGCGCGCATCGTGCTGAACATCTACTTCCCGCATACTTTCCACCGCAGCATTTTCCCGGATGCGGGAGTAACGACGCCCAAGCAGATTGCTTACAAGCTGGAGCGCTACGGCAAGAAGCACCCCGAAATTCACCTGGCGGTGCTCGAGATTCCGCAGATTCCCGGCTACCGCTGGCACAGTCACTCCACGAAGGACATTGCAGAGTCGTTTTCGACAACTGAGTATGCAGTTCCGCTGACGCTGCTGAATCCGTATCTGGCCGGCGGGATCTTTGTGGATTATTTTGTGCGCGGGCGTTACCACCTGGTGCCCAAGCATCCAGAGGTGATTGGGCCGGACAATCTGGGAGCATTGACAGGCTCGGCTGCGCCCGCGGAAAATGCGGCTGGCGCCGGCAACCAGGCCACTGGCGCTGCGTCCGTTCCGGCCGTCAAGGAAGCTCTCGGCGCAGACTCCGGCCTGAAGGAAAGCAAGGCTGCGCATGAGTAAGAAGGTTCCGCAGACTCTCAAATCCCACGCCCGACTCGATCCTCTCTTCCACATGTTCCTGGGGCCCGTCCTGTTTGCCAACCTGGTGATCGCAATTGTGTACCTGGTGCGGCATCCGCACTTTCATGCGGCCTGGCTGCTGGTTCTCTCCGTTGCCGCACTGGTGCTCACGTTCAAAGTGCGGCTGTATCCGCTCAAGGTGCAGGACCGGGTAATCCGGCTCGAAGAGCGGTTGCGGCTGCAGGCGCTGGCGCCGGCCGAATGGCACTCGCAGATCTACCGGTTGACCGAAGACCAGTTGATCGGGCTGCGCTTTGCCGCCGATGACGAAGTGGTGCAACTGGCCAAACAGGCGCTCGAGCACAACCTGACGCGCAAGCAGATCAAGGAACGCATTCGGAGCTGGCGCGCCGATTACTTCCGCGTCTAAGGACTGTGAACAATCAGCGTAGCCGGGTTGTTTACTTGCCCGTGCCATCGGCCGCGAGGCCGATAGCGGAGACGTGTGGTCTCGCGTTGGTGGCGAGCGTTGCCTCAGAGTGGCGCGCGCCATGCAGTCCTCGTCTCTGAGGCTTTTGCGCAGCATGCGCAACTCCAGCACAGACGAAAATTCAAATGGCCGGTGCGAGCAGGCGAAATCCTTCTCCTGCGTTCACGCATTCAACAGAATCCCCGGGCTGAAAATCGCACCGTGACCGATGCCACCAGCACAAGCTCAGCTGCCCGGAGCAATGATTGGCCAATGATTTGCCGCTGTATGTAAATGTCCATGACCGGACCCATCCTGCCTGCTCTTCGCCTGCAATCAGTGCACAGATTTGCACGCTTCAAAAAGCAGATAACCCTAAGTCGTTGTTACACCTGCGACGGGTCAAACCCGTGCCGGAGGGCGGGCATCCTACATGGCGGAGAGCTAAGAGATGCGCCGTGAAGAAGGCGTACCTCGAACAGTTCTCTGTTTGCTTGGAAGAAATTTCTTTCAGGGAGCAGATTATGTTGAGGCGTCTTCTTACTATTGCTGGGCTCGTGGGCCTTCTGGGGCTACCCGCTATATCCGCCCAGGATTACGACCAAAACAACTGGACTCACGGCGAGGTTGGTGTTTACGGTGACTTGTTTCGTGTCGCGCCGTCCGGCGCGCCCGTGGAGAATTTTCTCGGACTCGGCGGCCGCGTCGGCGTCAATGCCACCCATTGGGCTGCGCTTGAAGGAGAGATGAACTACAACTGGGAGCAAACCTTGGTAACCACGAACTCGAGCGGTCTGGCCATCACATCGGTCACCGCCAAAGTGCGTCCGCTCACAGGTCTGTTTGGCCCAAAATTCAGGTTCTGGTCATCACATAGCGTCCGCCCATTCGTGGTGGGCAAGGTTGGATTCATCGACTTCGCCACCAGCTGTAATGCGCCCGCCGGATCGCCCTCCTGCTTCACCGGCAGCCTCTCCGGTTTCGGCGGAACCTCAACACACGTTGCGGTTTTCCCGGGCGGCGGCGTTGAATTTTTCGGCGGTCCCGTCGCGTTGCGCATTGATGCCGGCGACCAAATTTATTGGAACAACGGAACCAACAATAACCTGCGCATCACCTTCAGTCCGACATTCCGGTTCTAACGGCAATTTCAGCTCTTCCCGATGCGGCAGAGCTTCGTAAAAATCGTTTCGCGAACGGGGAGCTTTCAACTCCCCGTTCGCCTTTTCTGCGCCGCAAGCCCAATTAGGTATTTTCTTTACGCGGAACTCGTGCTACATAGGGATACAGGTCCCCCGTGAAGAAGCCTTGGTTATCCCTTGTTCCGTTCGTGTGCCTGACCGGCGTGTGCGGTTGGGGCCAGAGTTCCATGTCTGCCAGGCGAGCGCCGAACGATTTAGCGGCCAGCAACCTTACGTCCAGCATTCAGTCGCTCAAAACTGCTTATGCCGCCTCGGGCAGCATCGTCTCGATTGATTCCGGCACCATCCTCATCGAGCCCAAAATGCCGGCGCCAGTGTGCGCCGTTCCACGGCAGGAGGGCGGAGCAACGACGTGGTCGTTCTATGCGTTTCCGCTGGCCTCCATTACCGTGCCGCTGGCCGATATCGACGAAAAGCTGATTGGTGAGGATGTGGTCTTCACCGATCCCAATGCGCCCAAGACCTATAAGCCAGGCGATGTGGGCGACACCACGCTGGTCATCATCGCCGGCGTGGCCGGCAAGGAATTCCACACCCTGCTCTACGACCGCGACAAATTCGTCCACCTGGGGCCCGGGCCGCACGCGAGCTCGGAGTACGATCAGCGACCCGACGACACCGAGGCCTTTGCGCTGGCATTCTCCGATCGCGCTGCGGCGCACGCATTTGCTACGGCGCTCAGGAATGCCGTCCTGCAGGCGCGCGCGCAGGCTAGCCGGTGAGTTTTCGCGCTCGCTTGAATTGAGATTTACACGATTACGGCAACCTTGGCCCGCTTGCCCAGACGGACGACAAGCCGTGCAGGAAGCGGAGGAGCCGGAATCAGCACTTCTTCGACAACTGCGCCAGCTATGCGCACGGCTTTCTCCGTGATCTTGCGATTAGCCTCCGCTCCACTGGCCGCGAGGCCCAGCTTCACCAGCAGCTTGGGAACGCGAATCTGCTGCGTGCCATCTGGTCCGGCAACATCGGCGTAGGCCGCAGTAATTTCTTCGAGATCCTCCGCCGTCTCCTCCCTCTGGAACATACGCGCCCAGTTTTCATCGGCGCTCAGTGCAGCAGCCTCGCCATGGAAACCGGCCGTGATCGTCCGCGCTAAGCGCTTCTTCACTGCCATCGGGTGCTGCTTGCCTGCTTCAACTTCCCCCCTCAGCTCGTCAACCTCCGATCCGCGAAGATCGGTCAGCAGAAGAAAATACTTCCACATCAGCTCATCCGAGATCGACATGAGCTTGCCGTACATCTCCTGCGGCGGCTCGTTGATGCCGATCGCGTTGTTTAACGATTTCGACATCTTCTGCACGCCATCTGTGCCTTCGAGAATCGGCGTCATCAGCACGATCTGCGGCTTCTGCCCGTAGTCGCGCTGTAGCTCACGGCCCATCAGCAGGTTGAATTTCTGATCCGTGCCGCCGAGTTCCACATCGCTCTCCAAAACCACGGAGTCATAGCCCTGCGCCAGAGGATACAGGAGCTCGTGCAGGCTGATGTCCTGCTCGGCGCGGAAGCGGGTAAGGAATTCCTTGCGGTCGAGCATTTGCGAGAGCGTGACTTTTGCGGAGAGTCCGATCAGACCGGCGTAGCCGAGCTTGTCCAGCCATTCAGAGTTGTAGCGAACTTCGGTCAGCTTCTCGTCGAGGATGCGGAAGACCTGCTGCTTGTACGTTTCGGCATTGGCGTCGATCTGCTCGCGCGTCAGCGGCTTGCGCGTCACGTTGCGGCCGGTCGGGTCGCCGATCAGCGCAGTCGAGTCGCCGATAAGGAAGATGACGGTGTGGCCGAGCTGCTGAAAGTGGCGCAACTTGCGCATCAGCACCGTGTGACCCAGGTGCAGGTCGGGCGCCGTGGGGTCAAAGCCGGCCTTAACGCGCAGCGGCCGGCCGGTTTCGCGGCTCTCTTCAAGGCGCTCGCGCAGGTCGCTCACGCGGATAATCTCCGCCGCGCCCTTCTGGAGCAGATCCATCTGTTCATCAACGGGTAAGAACGTGCTCATCGGTGATTTCAGTATAAATTCCGCATTTGTAGCGCCGGTTTCCCGGCCCTCACTCGGAATCCCTGAACCAAACCGTTGTCGAATATCCGCATCCAAAGGAGGATGGTTTATTGTGCGCCCACGATGTGGGGCGCAGCTTGAGGAGGTGCTGTAAAGATGCTAGCCAAAGTAAAGGAAACCCCGGCAATCGCGGAAGATGTCCTTCGCGAGGCTTCCAGGATCGGATACAAGGTCACGGATGCCGTCAAGGATAGCGTGCGGGTCGCAAACCAGCAGATCCGGCGAAGCCGCCATGCCGCAGGAGAGATGCTGGATGACGCGAAGTACACGGTCAAGCGCAAGCCCTTCACGTCGGTTGCGGTCGTTTTCGCCGCCGGTTTCCTGTCCGGAGGAATCGTCACTTGTACCGCGATGCGTCGCCGCTAGTCTCGCCGGGGGTTCACCTTTACCGCGTCTTTGTCTTCGTCGGCCAAGGTCGAACGTACACGGTTCTGCGGTTCTTTATCTAAAAACCGGTTGACTGTCCGTTCATCACTCTTCTTTCCGGCTGTCCCTGTATAATGACTCTATGCAGCAGGCAGCCTATCCTCGCGCTTTCGCCATCGCTCGCGCACACAGCGCCCGCGCGGCTGCGGCGGCTCCGGCCGCCTAAATACTGCCTCACCTCATCCATCCCAGTTTGAAACAAGCAGCACAGGCGTTCTTTGCGTCTCGCTGTCTTGTTCCCTGCTCCCTATTCCCTGTTCCCTGTATTCTGGAGTCACCATGATGGAAGAGTTCTCCCGCATTCAGCGCCTGCCGGCCTACGTCTTCAACATCACCGGCGAGATGAAGATGGCCGCACGCCGCCGCGGCGAAGACATCATCGATTTCGGCATGGGCAATCCCGATGGAGCCACGCCGCGCCACATCGTGGACAAGATGATTGAGGCCGCGCAGAAGCCTGCCACGCACCGCTACTCCGTCTCCCGCGGGCTGCCGCGGCTGCGCAAGGCCGTCTGCAACTGGTACAAGACGCGTTACGACGTCGATCTCGATCCCGAGTCCGAAGCGATTGTGACAATCGGCTCGAAAGAAGGCATCGCCCATCTCTGCCTGGCCATCCTCGACTCGCGCGACACCGTGCTGGTGCCCAATCCCAGCTACCCGATCCACATTTACGGCCCGGTCATCGCGGGAGCGCACATCGTCAGCGTCCCCGTCCAGGACCAGGAAAATTTCCTCGCGCAGCTCGAAGAGCTGATCCCGCGCATGACGCCGCGGCCCAAGGCGCTGATCGTCAACTTCCCCTCGAACCCGACGACCGAGTGCGTGGAACTTCCCTTCCTGGCGCGGCTCGTCGAGCTGGCCCGCGAGTACGGCTTCCATCTCATCCACGACATCGCCTACGCCGACATCGC
>JASIJW010000157.1:0-4720 GCA_030050035.1 Acidobacteriaceae bacterium
TGATGGGATAAGGAAGAAGGCTTCAGCGAAGATCGAGAAGCGAGTGGGTAGAGGACCACGAGCTCGAAGATCAGGAGAAGCCTTCGATGAAGATTGTAGGCTGTGATTTCCATCCTCGGTGGCAGCAAATTGCGGTTTTCGATTCGGAAACCGGCGCGATCAACGAACAGAAGCTGATGAACGGCGACGGGGAAGCCGAGCGGTTCTACCGCGCCCTGGAAGTGGGGGCGCTGGTGGGTATCGAGGCCTGCGGCAACAGCCAGTGGTTTGTGGACCTGTTGGGCAGGCTGGGCCATGAGGTGTGGATTGGCGATGCGGCCCAGATTCGCGCCAGCTATGTGCGCAAGCAAAAGACGGACCGGCGCGATGCAGGCCACATTCTGCGGCTGCTGATCGAGGGGCGTTTTCCACGCTTGTGGATACCCTCGGCCGAGCAGCGCGACCTGCGGCAGTTGCTGATTCACCGCCACAAGCTGGTGGAGATTCGCACTCGGGCCAAGAATGGGTTGCAACACCTGGCGCTGAACCGCGGCTTCCAGAAGCAGGCCCGACTGTGGAGCGTTCGGGGGAGGGCTTTTTTAAAAGAACTGCCGCTGGATGGCTGGAGTGCGCGGCGGCGGACAGACTTGCTGAAGCTGCTCGAGCAACTGGACGAGCAGATCGGCGAACTGGATGAGGCCGTCGGGCAGGCCGCCGTTGCCGATGCGCGGGCACGGCTGCTGATGACCCAACCCGGGGTGGGACCTGTGACGGCGCTGGCCTTTGTATTGACGATCGGCGATGTGAGCCGGTTTGCGCACAGCGGGCAGGTGGCCAGTTATGCTGGCTTGATTCCGCGTGAGCACAGCTCGGGCGGCAAGCAGCGGCTGGGCGCCATCAGCAAGCAGGGCAATCGCTTCCTGCGCCAGTTATTGGTGGAAGCGGCGCAAACCGCCTGCCGTTGCGATGAGGGATTTCGAAAGCAGTATCAGGCCCGATGCCGCCACAAGCCGAAAGGCGTGGCCAAGGTGGCAGCGGCGCGCAAGTTGGCCGTGCGACTCTACTGGATGCTCAAGCAGAACGTGGGCTATCCGGAGATCGCCCGTATCGAGAGCAGCCCGCGGATGCCCCTGGCAGAAACCCAGAAGCCGAAGGACTGATTGGGCGCTCTCGCATCCAGCAATCGGGCTGGATGTCCGTATAGAAGCATCATGGCCTGTAGCCGATGGCCGAATCGATGGTTGGTGAGGCGAAGTAGCCCACCTGGACGTGATGCAGCATGAGCCAAAAGAGCCAAGGTCCTCTACCCCTCTGGCCACTCACGCGGTGCTCACGCACCGCCCAGGTGGGGTCTGCCACGGTTCCTGCTTGACAAAGCCTTCTTCCTTATCGAGGGGCACCCATTTTCCTGTTTCCTATTCCCTGTTCCCTGCTTTATGTGTGGGTGCGGAGAAGCAGGTAACCGCCGATTAAACCGAAGAGCACGTCGGAGGACCATGCGGCGAGCACGGCCGGCAGGTAGTTGACTCCTCCCATGGCTTCGAAGAGGCCATTAACAACCCAGTAGGCGAGCGCGACGCCGATGGCCACGGCGATGCCGGTGAGCGAGCCGCGGCGGCCCATGGAAAGCGCGAAGGGAATCGCCAGTACGGCCATGACAATGGCGACCAGCGGGTAGGCAAGCTTGTGCCATAACGCGACGCGCAGGCGCACGGTGTCGAAGCCGCTCTGGCGCAGATCGCGGATGTAGCGCTCCAGCTGGCCAAAGTTCATCTCCTGCGACTCGAGAGCCTCCTTCTTGAAGTAGTCGGGGCCGGCGTGAATCTCAGGGAATGTAGCTCGCTGGAAGGTACGGTAATCGGTCACGTTCGCGTCCTGCAGGTCGCGCATCCAGCCGTCCTCAAATTGCCACGTGCCCATCACCGGGTCCCACACGGCGCGGCGGGCGAAGATGCGGCGCGTGAGCTCGAAGGTGGAAGGATTGAACTCGAAGACCGAGATGTTGGCGAACTCGTAGGTGTCGGGATCAAAGAGCTGGTAATAGAAGATGCGGCCGGACTCGCCGGGCAGCGGCTTCTGGCCGAACATCCACTGCTGCTCGGGATTGAGGAAGGTTTGCGGCGGGCGGCCCTTGATAATGCTGCGCAGCGCCTCCTGGCGGCGGTTGGCCTGGGGCAGATAGTACTGGTCGAAGAGGAACAGGCAGATGGAGAGGATCGCCGAGATGGAGACGATGGGTACGACCAGCCGGTAGAGGCTGATACCGGTGGCCTTCATGGCAATGATTTCGGAGTTGCGGTTGAGCAGGCCGAAGGTGACAAGCGCCGCAATGAGCACGGCCAGCGGCGTGATCTGGTAAATCTGGCTGGGCGTGAGGTTGAACAGGTACGCGCCAACGGTGGTGAGCGGGATGTGATTGCGAATGATGTCGCCGACGAGGTCGAAGAAAGTGAAGACGATGATGAGCAGCACGAAGGCAGCGAGCACCAGCACGAACATGGTGAAAAATTCGCGGACTACATACTCGTCGAGGATGCGCGGAAACGCGCCGCGTGACTTGGCGCGGGTGGTGACGCGCGGCTGCAGCTTGTCGAAAAACCCGCTAAAGCCGAAGCCGTTACCATTCGCCACGGCGGGTTTGACGCGCGCCTTTTTTGTGCCGCCCAGGCGCGACATCCAGTCGGAGATGGCGGTGAGCACGCGGCCGCCGGTGGCCATCTGCCACAGCAGAAATACGCCGACGACGGCGAAGAGCAGATTGGCCGACCAGACGGCGAGAAAGACGGGCAGCTTGTTCTGGCGGCCGAGAGCGATGCCGGTGGATGAGAGGAAGTAATAAATGAAGACCAGCAGGATGGTGAAGACGAAACCGGAGCTTTTGCCGCCGCGCCGCGAGTTGACGCCGAGCGGCACGCCGACCAGCATGAGCACCAGGCAGGCGATCGGGAAGGAAAAACGGTTATAGAGCTCGATGAGGTATCGCCTGGGGTCGGGTCCGTGTGAGCGCGCGATGAGCGCTTTCATCGGCAAGGCGTAAATGACCGTCTCCATGCGGCCCAGGTGCACGTCGTTCTGCGGGCTGAGCGAGAGCGGCATGTCGGTGGTGGTGAAGCGGGAGATGTTGTACTGGTCGGGGTTGCCGGCGACGGTTTCGTGGCGCGCTCCGTCGCGCAGGCGCATCATCAGGGTCTGGGTATTGTCGCTAACCACAGTGGCCGATGCGGCGGTGGTGACGATGGGGTTGGAGGGGTCGCTGACGTCGGCCATGAAGACCTGGCGCCAGTTGGAGACGCCGGCCCTGGGAATCACCTCCTGCACGTAAAGAACAGCGCCTTTAAATTCTTCGTAGAAAACGTGCGGCTGAATTTCGTAGGAGGCCTGCTGAGTCTCAAGCGACTGCTGCATGTTGAGGATGGCCTGGCTGGCGCGCGGCGCGAGATATAACGAGTTGCCAAGCCCGAGCAGCGTGCCGGCGACGGCAACGATGGAGGCTACGCGCACAAAGTAGCCGATGCCCATGCCGGAGGCGCGCATGGCGATGACCTCGCTGTCGGCGGCCAGGCGGCTCAAGCCGAGCAAAATGCCGACGAGCACGGACATGGGGATGGTGAAGGAGAAGAGCCTTGGCAGCGTGAAGAGGAAAATCTCCGCCATGTCGGTCAGCGAGGAGCTGTTGCGCACCACCACCTCGAGGAGGTGAGGCAGCTCCGGCATGAAGAGGATGAAGGTAAAAAGGGCGCAACCGATCAGCGTGTGCGAGAGGATTTCGCCGAGGATGTAACGGGTAAGAATGCGCACAGGAGTGCCTGGAATTAGTTTAGCGTGACGGAGGGGACAAAGCGGGCGGGCTAGGTTGCCGGTTGCCAGCGGCGGAGACGGAGGCTGTTCGAGAGAACGCAGACGGAGCTGAGAGCCATGGCTGCGGCGGCGATCCATGGGGTGAGCAGCAAGTGAAATGCGGGATAGAGCGCGCCGGCGGCAAGGGGAATGCCGATGACGTTGTAGCCGGCGGCCCAGTAGAGGTTCTGGCGCATGATGCGGACGGTCCGGCGGGCGAGGCCGATGGAGGCGGGGATGGCAATGGGGCGGGCGCGCAGGAGCAGCACGTCGCCGGCCTCCTGGGCGAGATCGGCGCCGCTGCCCATGGCGATGCCGGCGTCGGCCTGGGCGAGCGCGGCAGCGTCATTGATGCCGTCGCCAACCATGGCTACGCGGAGGCCCGACTGCTGCAAGGCACGGATGCGGGCCAGCTTGCCGGCCGGGTCGAGGCCGGCTTCGACTTCGTCGATTCCGGCCTGATGGGCGATGGGTTCGGCAGCGGCGGGCGAGTCGCCGGTGAGCATGAGGACGCGCAGGCCCCTATCGGGCGAGTCGTGACTCCGCGAGCCTTTACTCCGCAAATCTTTACTCCGCGAATTTTGGCGGCGCAGCGCGGCGACGGCCTCGGCGGCATCGGGGCGCAGGGCGTCGCGGGCGTCGAAGTAGCCGGCAACGGCGTTGTCGATGGCCATCCATAGGCGCGTTACGCCGGGCTCGGGCGGGGCGATTCCCTGGGGCAGAGGGATGAAGAACTCCTGGAAAAGAGCTTCGTTGCCGAGCAGGCAGTCGTGGTTCTCGACGCGCGCGCTCAGGCCGCGGCCGGGCAGGACCTGCACGGCTTCAGCCGGAGGCCAGGTAATGCCGTGCTCGAGAGAAAATTCGATGATTGCATGCGCGAGCGGGTGGTTAGAGCGCTCTTCGG
>JASIJW010000158.1:0-6138 GCA_030050035.1 Acidobacteriaceae bacterium
AATTTTCTGCTTCTCATACCGGCGCAATCCTCGTACGTTCTGCGCATGTCCGTGCCACGGCGTTCGTTCCTGAAATCGGCGGCGGTTTCTCTGCTTCCCGCTACATAGCTCCGCGATCCCTTCTGGAAATCTTAAGTGGAGCGATCAAAAACTGCTGGCAGTGTATTCACCGCTTTGCTAGACTGGCGGGCATGAAATCACGGTCTGTGCGTTTCTCTGCCATCGGCATGCGGTTGTTTGTCTTGAGCGCCGCATTGTGTCTGTGCGCTGCGTTGGCGACAGCGCAGGACTGGGCCATTCAGCGGCTGCAGAAATCGACGCGGCACCAGGAGTGGGTGACGATCCACTCGGGTAACAAGGCGCTGCAGGCGTTTGTGGTGTATCCCGAGGTGAGCCAGAAGGCGCCGGTGATCGTGATGGTGCACGAGATCTTTGGGCTGAGCGACTGGGTGCGCAGCATGGCCGACGACCTGGCGGCGCAGGGCTATATCGTGATTGTGCCCGATCTGCTTTCAGGCACGGGGCCGAATGGCGGCGGAAGCAGCGCGTACCCGGACCAGGATGCGCGGGTGAAGGCCGTGTCAATGCTGAACGCCGACAGCGTGATGGCCGATCTGAATGCTGCGGCCGACTATGCGAAGAGGTTACCGGCGGCAAATGGAAAGCTGGCAGTGATCGGATTCTGCTGGGGCGGCGGCAAGTCGTTCCAGTTTGCAACGGTGCGGCATGATCTGAGCGCGGCGTTTGTGTTCTACGGGTCGCAGCCGGAGAATCTTGGCGCCATTACCGCGCCGGTGTATGGCTTCTATGCCGGTAATGACGCGCGCATCACGTCTACTGTCCCCGCAACCAAAAAGGCCATGCAGGATGCGGGAAAGAGCTACGGCCCGGTGGTGTATGAAGGTGCCGGGCACGGGTTTATGCGGATGGGTGTTGATCCAGGAAATACGAATCCGGCCAACGAGGCTGCACGCAAGGAAGCCATGGAGCGGCTGGAGACGCTGCTGAAGGGAATGTGAAGCAGGGTATTGGCTGTTTGCCGGTTGCAGGTTTACCTTTCGCACCTGTTGCTCTGCGATATAGTCATTGCGTATCAGATTTGCCCGGGAGGTATTTCTGCTTGTCTAAGCGAGGTCACTCGATGAAACAGGTTTCCGTCATAAGCTGTCTTTTCCTGGCGTCTCTGGCGACGCCGGCGGCCATGGCGCAGCACGCCAAGCTGCTGGTGGCGCAAAAAGGCGAGCGCGCGCTCGCGATCGTGGATCCCGCCGCCGGCAAGATCGTCGCCGACGTCGCCGAGAATGGCGTGACCGGCCACGAAGTTGCAGCCTCGCCCGACGGGCGCCTGGCTGTGGTGCCCATCTACGGCAACTCTGGCGTAGGCAAGCCGGGCACCGACGGCAGCAACATCGTTTTCATCGATCTCGCGACGCGCAAGATCGTGGGCAATGTCACGTTCGACCATGGAGTGCGCCCGCATTGTCCGCGCTTTAACCCAGCCGACGGGCTGCTCTACGTCACCACCGAACTCAATCACACCGTCACAATCATCGATCCGAAGACATTCAAGATCGTGGGCAGCATCCCGACTGGCCAGCCGGAGAGCCACATGCTGATCCTGTCGCATGACGGCGCGCGCGGCTACACGGCCAACGTAGAACCGGGCACAGTCTCGGTGCTCGACATCAAGGCTCGCAGGCTCATCAAGGTGATTCCCATCTCCGGCGAGACGCAGCGCATCGCCATCTCCAACGATGACCGCTGGGTATTTACGGCCGACCAGAAGCAGCCGCGGATCGCGGTGATCGACGCGCGCACGCTCGGGGTCGCGCGGTGGGTACCGCTCGACGGCTATGGCTACGGCAGCGCGCCCACGCAGGACGGACGCTGGCTGTTGATGCCTATTCCGGACAAGGATGTTGTAGACGTGGTTGACCTGAGAACCATGCGGGTGGCGCACCGAGTCGAGCTGGGCGCGGACGCCGATCCGCAGGAAGTGCTCGTTGCGCCAGACGGCCGCACAGCCTATGTCTCGTGCACACGCAACAACACCGTGGCGCAGTTCGATTTGACCACCTGGAAGGTGATCCGCCGGATATCGACCGGCCGGGGGACAGACGGGCTGGGCTGGGCGCGCGGCGAATGAAAACAGGCGGTCCGCGGTAAAATAAGAGTTGGCCCTGCCCTCGAGGCGCGGCGCGATTCACATGGCTGCGCGCAAGAAATCCGCGAAACTGCTGCACTGCCCGACGTGCGGCGCCCTGGTCCGGCTGGGGGATGAAGAGTTCCCGTTTTGCAGCGACCGTTGCCGTAAGATCGACTTGGGCAAATGGGCGATGGGTGTGTACAAGATCAGTTCTCCAGTTCTCGATCCGGAAGTTCTCGAGGACCTTGGCGGCAGCGGCCAGCGCCGGGGCGAAGGATCGCATGACGACTGAGCAGGCTTCTGATGAAGTCCCGAACCAAGCCTCGGACCAAGCTTTGGATCAAACTTCGGATCGAAAATCGGATCGAAATCCAGGTCAAGCCTCGATTGACCGGCCCTTAATGGTTCCACCGCAAAGAGAACAGCAAAAAAGATCGCGGTGGGCCTTTCTGGTAGCGACTTTTTGCGGGATCGGCTATATGAAGCCGGGGCCCGGCACGTGGGCCTCAATGGCTACGGTGCTGCTGTGGTTGTTTGCGTCGTGGGCTTTGGGCTTGGACTCGCATTGGGGACCGCATGGCGCATGGTTGCTGCTCGCGGCGGGGATTGTGTTCAGCCTGGTGGCCGGCATACCTGCGGCGGGTGTGGCTGCGCGCGAAAGCGGGCAAGAAGATCCTGGTTTTGTAGTGATCGATGAAGTTGCCGGACAGTGCATTGCGCTGCTCGGCTGCCCAACTGACTGGGCGCATGCGCTTATTTGCCTGGCGCTGTTTCGTATCTTCGACATCACCAAGCCATATCCGGTGCGCAAGCTCGAAGAGCTGAGCGGTGGCTGGGGCATCGTCTTCGACGATGTGGCTGCTGGCCTGTATGCTTTTGGTATCGCCGCGCTTGTGCGCGTCTGGTATTGAAAATGGCTCGTAGCTCGCCCCAACCCGCTCCGGAATCTGCGCCAATGCCGCGCATTGCCGATATTGCGCCGTCGGCGGCGCTGCCTTTTGGCGAAGTGGAAATGACGGGCACGAACCTGGGTCCGCACGCGTTCGGGCCGCCGACTGTGGCCGTTGACGGCGTTGCTGCGCAGGTGGTGATGAGCCGGCCGGAGCGGCTTGCGTTCCGAGTGCCGGAGCGAGCGACGACGGGAATGGTGGAGGTGCGCAGCCCCGCGGGGATGAGCAACACGGTGCCGCTGCGCGTGGCGCGGCAGCTTACCGACGGACTGCACCCGGTAACGAGCCCAGCGGTGAGCCGCTCGGGAATGATCTACGCCACCATCTCTGGCCAGCGAGGAAAGCAGACGCCGGTTTCCGTAGTGCGCGTCAGTCCGGACGGCCGCGGGACGCCGTTCGTGACCGGCATCCTGAATGCTACGGGGTTGGCGTTCAACGCAGACGGCGATCTGTTTGTGACCTCGCGTGCGGAGGGCAACGTGTACCGCATCGACGCGGCCGGCGAGTCAACCGTGTATGCCGAGGGCATGGGCGTGGCGACCGGGTGCGTCTTCGACCGCGAAGGCAATCTGTTTGTCGGCGACCGTAGCGGGACGGTGTTCAAGATCAACCCGCAGCGGCAAATCTTTGTGCATGCCACGCTGGAGCCGAGTGTGGCCGCCTATCACATGACTGCGGACGCAGAGGGCCGGCTGTATGTGACGGCGCCATCGCTCTCATCAAACGAAGCGATCTGGTTGATCGACCCGAACGGCGATACCCGGGCTTGGTTTCGCGGGCTGGGCCGCCCGCAGGGACTGGCGCTCTCGCGCGAGGGCGATGTGTACGTGGCGGCGTGCTTCAAGGGCCAGCGGGGAGTGGTGCGCGTGACGAGCAAGGGCGAAGCATCGCTGGTGCTGGCAGGCGTAAATCTTGTTGGGGTGGCGTTTTCGCCGCTTGGCACTGCCGTTCTGGCAACGCACGAGGCCGTTTATGATGTGGATTTGGGCGTCGAGGGGATGGAACTGTATTAGCTGACAGCCTACAGCTAATAGCCGACAGCTTTCAGCTATCGACTTTGAGTTTGGGGCTGCGGCGACTGCTCGCTGTCTGTTGTTAGCTGTTTGCTGTCTGCTATTCACTTTTCTTATGAAATCCGAGATTATCGCAGTCGGCTCTGAGATGCTTACGCCGTACCGGCACGATTCGAACTCGCTCTATTTGACGGAAAAGCTAAACGAGATCGGCGTGCTGGTGGGTTTCAAGACGGTGGTGGGTGACCGGCGCAGGGACCTGGTGAATGCGATGCGCACGGCGCTAGGGCGCGTGGACGCGGTGATCCTGATGGGCGGCCTTGGCCCGACGGAAGACGACCTGACGCGGGAAGCGGTTGCAGAGACGCTGGGACTGACGCTGCGCCGCGATGCAACGCAAGTTGCCGCGCTGCACGCACGCGCGGCCTCGTGGCGGATCTCGATGCCGCAGAACAACCTGAAGCAGGCCGACGTGCTGGAGGGCGCAACCCTGCTGCCGAATCCGAACGGCAGCGCGCCGGGCCAGTGGCTGGACACAAGCTTTGACGGCTACCGCAAGCTAGTGATGTTGCTGCCCGGGCCGCCGCACGAGTGCCGGCCGATGTTCGATGCCGAGTGTTTGCCACGGCTACGCGAGGTGGCTCCGAAGCGCGCCATTGCCACGCGCACACTGAAGGCGGCGATGATTCCAGAGTCGCAGGCCGACAAGATTCTGGCGCCGATCTACACGACTTATCAGGATGTGGAGACGACTATCCTGGCGCACACTGGCGACCTGCAACTCACGTTGATCTGCGCCAAGCCCACGCTCGAAGCGGCGCAGGAGCGCGTAGACGAACTGGCCGGACGCATTGAAGAGGCGCTGGAAGACTGGCTCTACTCTTCGCAGGGTGACTCGCTGGAGCAGATCGTTCTCTATTACCTGGGGCTGCGGCAGGCGACCCTGGCCGTGGCGGAAAGTTGCACAGGCGGCATGGTAGCGCAGCGCATCACATCGGTGCCCGGCAGCTCGCGATCGTTTCTGGGCGGGGCCGTAGTCTACTCGGACACGCTCAAATCGGAGTTCGCCGGCGTTCCTGCAGAACTGATTGCGCAGCATGGCGCCGTGTCGGCAGAAGTGGCAGAGTCGCTCGCAAACGGCATCCGCTTGCGTGCGGGCACGACTCTCGGCTTGAGCATTACCGGAATTGCTGGTCCGGCGGGCGGCAGCGATAGGAAACCAGTGGGACTAGTGTACTTTGCTGTCTCCGATGCGCAGAAGACCGAATCGATGGAGCGGACCTTCCGCGGCGACCGCCAGCGGATCCGCGAATGGGCTTCGCAGCAGGCGCTCGACCTGGTGCGGCGACGGTTGATGTAGACAGTATGGTGGGCGAGATCGACAGTCCGACTCGATGGTCGCTTTGATCGCACCGTACGAATTTCACTTTCGTCATACGAAATCGTCCCCCAATGGTGCAATTCCAAGGCGGCCTATTAAATCTGCGGCCATCCCAATGCGAACTTCAGGGCATCCAAATTAACTTCGCAGGCGCGCGAAAGGGCGAGTCGGCGCGAGTCTGCGCACCCCAAAAGCCGGTGCAGCAAGTCCAGCAAATCTGCACGCTGCGCCGCGGGGATTCCTAAGAAAGTCGCACGGGAAGGGACCGGTTCGGCTCAAGGGGCCGCGAAATGACTGCTGAATTCGAGGCAGTCATTGATTCGGCGCACAGGCTGTCTGTCAATAAAAGCGAATCACTGACAATCCACGGATTTGATCCGTTTGAATTAAGGAGATTGAGTGATGCCTTCCTACCTCCCTCAGGCCCTTCGGGCCGATGAATCACATTTTTCCTTTAAGTCTATCCTCAAAAATCTTTTCGGTTATCCTGGAGTCCGTCTTCTGGTTAATCTTCGGAGTCTGGCCGCGCTTCCGCTTTTGGCCATGGCGGTCCTGTTGTTCGCGCCGGCGGTGCATGCACAGTACCGCGGCGCTATTCAAGGAGTTGTCACGGATCCGAGCGGCGCTGTGGTTCCTGGCGCAAATCTT
>JASIJW010000159.1:0-4786 GCA_030050035.1 Acidobacteriaceae bacterium
GTTCGCGGCACGCAGTTGCTGGTGGAGCACATGGGGCAGGTCTTCAAGCGGCCTTCGCTTACCGCCGTTGAAGTCCTCTGGCGCTGGGCGGTTGGGATTCCGTTGCTCTGCATCGGGTGGCAGCAGTGGCAGAAAATCCTCGCCTCAAATCCGCTCGCCAACTCCGGTTTCAACTCAGTCGACACGCAGAATCCGTGGGTTGCAGCGGTGCAGCTTGTCAGCGTGTGGTCGTACTACCAGCCGCACGTCTTCGCCGTCCTGCGCTGGTTCGTGCCGCTTGCGGCCGCAGCGTGGATTGTGGCTTCTGGACTGGGCCGCAGTATCTTGCTCGTGCGCCTCGATCCCCGTCTGCGCTTCCGCCCCATCGCCTTCATCTCATTACAAACCGCGTGGATGGCGCTGCTCGCTTTCACGCTCTTCGGCTGGTATCGCGCAATGCAGTGGGCCGCAGCCGCGCACATCACCGTCGTCGGCGAGCCGGATCTGGTCGGCTACTTCATCTGGGCCATCTTCCTGTCACTGGGCTTCTTCACCGCGTTCGCGCTGATGAGTTGGGCTGTCTCCATCGCCCCGCTCCTCATGCTTCTCGAAGAGCGCTCCGCGCTCTCCGCGCTTGGCCAAAGCTTCCGGCTGGGCAAAAGATTCACCAGCAAGCTGGCAGAGATCAACCTGGTGATGGGCATTGTGAAGCTGGCGCTCATCGTGCTGGCGATGGTCTTTTCCGCTGCGCCCTTGCCCTTCAGCGACGAGCTCGGCCCCGGCGCGCTGCACGTTGTCGCTGCCGGAGCTGCCGTATTCTATCTGGTCGCAAACGACTTCTTCCAGGTCGTGCGCCTCAAGGCCTTCATTGAGTTCTGGAAGATATTCCGGCAACCCCGAGGCAGAACAGAAATAGCCGCAAGCCGCTGACGCCTGATGCTGCGTGCGCGGCCGCTAAGGCTTGGCCACCATCGCGTTCTCCTTCTGGAACGCAGCACTCAGAGTTTGCTTCTGGCGCGCAATGGGCAGAAGAGTCGGGTAGAACTGTACAAACGTTGTGTCCACCGCGCCATGCTCGGCGTGACAGCTATAACAGGGCGCACCCTGCGGAATCAGAGTTCCTATACCTTTGACAGAATCCACTTCGAAGAAAGCCCACTTAGCCGGGAAGCGCGTCTCGTCCTTTACATGCACTTCGATGCCCATCACATCGGTGCCCTGATAATGGCCTCCCAGGTTAATTGAGCCTCTGTCCTTCGCCTCTCGAACTTCCAGAACCATGATGGTCCTGTCGGGCCACGTTCCCGTTTTCACAAACCTCTGGTAGGCTTCCGGATTCACAAAGACATTGTCGAACATGGAGTGGCCTGGCGTCGCATTTGCCGTATAGCTCATGTCGATTCCGGAGGTCAGATAGGTCCACTCCCGGTATCGGGCCGGCGCAATCAAATCGCCGTTGCGGTTATAAGTTGGCTCTGTGTCGGCCGCGGCAAGCACATGGCTCTGGCGAACGGAGGCGAGAACAGCAAACACCCCCGCAGCAAGAAACAAAGCGCTACCCAAGGCAGAAATCGTCCGCCGGCTCATCGAGACCTCCAGCCGCAGATACGAAGACTATGGTGGTACGGTTCCCGGCAATCTCAAAACAGCTTCATGTGAATCTGAAGATATTTCTTCGGATCTGCCCGGAACGCCTGCAGCAACTGCTGAGCCTGGTCGAGCGTCTGGTTGGCGTGATCGTAGAAGCTGCGGTTCACCACAAACTGCCCCGCCGAGCCTTGGCCCTCATTGATCTTCGTGAGAATGCCGTTCAGGTTCGTGACCGTATCATCAAGCTTGCGCGCAAACTCAGGATCGCGCGCCACCTTGCCCAGCGCGCCTTTCCCGGCGTTGATGTTGGCCACCAGCTCATTGGTGTTGGCCACGGCGGAGTTCAGGTTGTTGTAGAGCGTGTCATCGTGCAGGAATTTTCCCGCCGACCCCTTGCCCTCGTTCAGAGCCGTGGCAATCTGGTCTAGTTTGTCGACGGCCGACGCCGCACGCATGTAAAGCGTATCGTCGGTGACGAATTTGCCCAGCGAGCCCTTGCCGCCGGAGATGGCATTGGTTACCGTCTGCAGGTTCGTGGCGATCGAAACTACCTTCTTTGCCAGATCCGGATCGTTGATCAGCGTGCCGATTAATCCTTTGTCCGTGTTCAGCGCGTTCACCAGCGTATCAATCTTCTGCACGAGCAGCTGCACCTGCTCAATCGACTGTTGGCTGGTGCGGATCACATCCTGCACGGTAGGCGAGCCGGAGGTGGGGAGCACGGCGTTGTTCTGCGGAATGGGGCCGGTGGCGCGCGTCGAATCGATATCGACATAGCTGTCGCCCAGCACGCCTGCCTGCGCAATGGTTGCGGTGGAGTCAGTGTGAAGGCCGCCAGCGGATTCCCTGCCAACTTCCATGACGACTTCCACTGGATTGGGATTATGGCTCGGGTCCACGTTCATGCGCTTCACGTTGCCGATGGTGACCCCTTGGAGCGTCACCGGTGCGCCGTTCTTCAAGCCAGCCGCATTCGCAAAATAGGCGCGCAATCTCAGCCTTTGGGCAAACAGGCCGCCCGTCGTCCCGGACATGAGGAAAATCAGTCCGATGAGCACGGCCACGGCGACTAGAACCAGTGCGCCCACTCTCAGCTGTGACCACTGAATCTCTTTGCGAGTTGGCAACGTGTCTCCTCGTGCGAAACGTAAGCCGGTGGACGTCTAGAGGATAACAGACCGTCTGTGTTCATTGCGGCCTTCGGCGTAGTCCTCAGGAGCAATCTTCGAGCACCACGCTCGCCATCGCCATGTCCGAGCTGTGAGTGAGTGAAACCGTTGCGTTCGTCGCCCCCAGCCGTTCGGCAATCTGGGCGGCGCGCCCGTGGAATTGCAGCCCTGGCTTGCCGCTGGCCGCGCGCACCACCTCGATCTCGCGCCAGCTCACGCCCTGGCTGATTCCGGTTCCCAACGCCTTGGCCGCAGCCTCCTTTGCCGCAAAGCGGGCAGCAAAGCTCTCGGCCGCTTTTCGCTTGCTCTGGCAATAGGCCTGTTCGCCCGCCGTGAAGACGCGATCAAGAAAACGCTGTCCGAAGCGCTCCACGGAGTCGTGGATGCGCGCAATTTCAATCAGATCAATTCCGGAGCCGACGATCATGCCATTACCAAAGTACAACAAAGTCTCGCTCCGCCAGGAGCCAATTACCCCAAAGTACCCATCGACGGCCGCTTTCCAAAGAGGCTAACGCAGTTTGTTCCAAAGATGGTCAAATCTGGTCAAATCCGTGCAAATTCTGCCGAAGGTCCGTTCGACTCCGGAACACGGGTGAACCCCCGCGACTCCGGTGGCGATAAGTCAGTTGGAGGCAGGCGATGCCGCAGACTATGCCGGAAGCGAGGCCGGGACTCAAGGCGGGAACATCCACCGAACTGCCGTGGGCGCTTGAGATGAAAGCGGTCTCCATGGAAGAGCCCTCGCGGCTGGTGCAGACGCTTACCGGCGCTATCCTCGGCTGCGGCGGCTGGGTACTGAGCCGCGGCGCAAACGACACCGGCCTCATCAACATGCTCTTCGAGTTCGAGCGCCGCACCTGTCTCGACATCTACAGTGTGCTGATCGGCGCCGGACTGGAACTGAGCCAAACCGGTCACCTCCGCTTTACCGAGCTCTGCCAGTGCACGCGCAGCCACCACATCGACTGCGGCGCTCAGATCGCCAGCGTCGATCTCGAAATCCAAACCTTCCCCGCAAAAGCCGTCGCCGGAACGCAGGTCTCGGACGCGGCCTAAGAGACTGCCTTACGGCTCCCATCTCACACTGATTTGTCATCCTGAGCGAGCGCGCAGCGCGAGTCGAAGGACCTGCGGTTGCTTTTCGTCTGCTGAGCTCAGGACGCGTTGAGGAGACGATCACCCAGCCTCAATCAGCCCATACCGCCTCTGCCAAGCATCCTTCAAATGCGCGCGTACGCGCGCACGCTCCGCGTCTGTGATAGCGGCGTCGGGTTTGTGAACAAATTTCGCCGCCTCCTGCTTGGCCAGTTCCAGCAACTGCCGGTCGCGCACAATATTTGCAACGCGAAACTCCGGTAGCCCCGCTTGTCGCGTGCCAAAGAATTCCCCCGGCCCACGCATTTGCAAATCCAGGTCGGCCAGCTCGAAGCCATTCTGCGTCCGCACCATCGCATTCAGCCGTTCTTCGCCCACCGGCGAAACCCTCGGCCCCGTCATCAGGATGCAGTAGCTCTTTGCCGCGCCGCGCCCCACGCGCCCGCGCAACTGGTGCAACTGCGCCAGACCGAAGCGCTCGGCATGCTCCACGACCATCACCGAAGCGTTCGGCACGTCCACGCCCACTTCGATTACCGTCGTTGCCACCAGCACCTGAATCTCCCCGCGCTGGAACCGGCGCATGATCACGTCTTTCTCATCGGAATCGAGCCGCCCATGGAGAAGGCCCACGCGCAGCCACCACATCGACTGCGGCGCTCAGATCGCCAGCGTCGATCTCGAAATCCAAACCTTCCCCGCAAAAGCCGTCGCCGGAACGCAGGTCTCGGACGCGGCCTAAGAGACTGCCTTACAGCTCCCATCTCACACTAATTTGTCATCCTGAGCGAGTGCGCAGCGCGAGTCGAAGGACCTGCGGTTGCTTTTCGTCTGCTGAGCCCAGGACGCCTAGAGCAGACGTTCACCCAGCCTCAATCAGCCCATACCGCCTCTGCCAAGCATCCTTCAAATGCGCGCGTACGCGCGCACGCTCCGCGTCTGTGATAGCG
>JASIJW010000160.1:0-3115 GCA_030050035.1 Acidobacteriaceae bacterium
CCGCTGCACTACAAGCGCGGCGAGCCCATCCACATCTACCGCGTGGAGCTGCGCGGCCTGAGGATCGACGTGCCGCCGCGCCCGCACTCTACACGCCAGAATGAGCCAGCCGCTACCGGCGTCGAACCCGGGGTCCCCGCGGACAGGCCTTCGTCCGCGGGGTGGGAATCCCGCCTTCCAGGCTCCGAGCTGTTTCACTTCAAGATCGACAACATCGTCTGCACAGGCGCACAGCTAACGCTCGAATCCTCGAACCCCGCCAAGCAGCCGCTGGTCTTCGCCATCCAGACCCTCAAGATGATGCACCTGAGCCCTGATGGCTCGATGAGCTTTGAGGCCGAGCTGACAAACCCCAAACCCGCCGGATTGATCCTCACCAAAGGCAGCCTTGGGCCCTGGACCGTCGAAGACCCGGGCGTGACCGCGATAAAGGGCGATTACAAATTCGAGCACGCCGACCTGAGCGTCTTCAAAGGTATCTCCGGTACGCTGAGTTCCACTGGCAGCTACCAGGGCACGTTGCGCGACATGAATGTTCAGGGCCACACCGACACGCCGAATTTCGCGCTTGCGCACTTCGGCACGGCCCTGCCGCTCAGCACCGACTTCCGCGCCCGCGTAGACGGAACCAATGGCGATACATGGCTCGACCAGGTGAACGCTGTGCTGGGAAGCTCGCACCTGAACACCTCAGGAAAGATCGTGCAAGTGATCGAATCCCGCGACAGCAGCGGCAAGCCGGAGCCGCCGCACGCCGTCGGCCGCGAGATCGCGCTGAACGCAACAGTGGATCACGGTCAGATCGCCGACTTTCTGCGCCTCACCAGCCACACTGGCGATCCAATGCTGACCGGAACGCTGCACTTGAAGACCGTCATCGAGATTCCGCCTGGCACGAACCCCATGCACGAGCGCCTGCGGCTCAACGGCCGCTTCCTGCTCGAGTCGGCGCAGTTCACCAGCCCCAAAATACAGGAACGGATCGGCGAACTGAGCCTGCGCGGCCAGGGCAAGCCGGAGGATGCGAAACACCCCGAAACCGCAGATGTCCGCTCGACGATGACCGGCGATTTCTCTATGGACGACGGCGTTCTCACGCTTCCGAACCTCGTCTACACGGTTCCCGGCGCTGAGATCGACATGAAGGGTACCTATACCGTTGATGGCGGGGGGCTGGCCTTCAATGGCACGGCGAAAATGCAGGCCACGCTCTCGCAGATGGTAGGTGGCTGGAAGGGAATGCTCCTGAGTCCGGCTGACCGCTTCTTCAAAAAAGACGGCGCCGGCACCAAAGTCGGCGTCCACGTCGATGGCACCCGCGAAGATCCTCACTTCGGCATCGATTTTTGAAGGTGGCAGCTCCTACGCGAGCCGCCGTTCAGGATGCGGTTGCCTGGGTCGATCCCGCGCCCATCAGCACCAGTGAACGCTGCGCAAACGGCGAATATACGAGCATTGCCATGCAGGCAACAGCGAGACCGACATTGATGTGGTGGAGGAGCAGAAAGGGCGACAGCGCCCAAAGCACATCAAGCGCGAGAAGAAACGGCCACAGGCGAAGAAACTTCCCTCGCATGCCCGGTGCGTGAAAAAGCGCGGCGCACAGAACAAACGCGCGGACGGGTATAAGCGTGGCCGCAGTAACGATGATGATGTTGAGCGCAAGATCCGCATGCGAGAGCGGCGCAATAAGGTCCGCGATCTCTCCCAGGTTCGCGAGCGCACCGACGTAAAAAGCCAGGTACATGAGCTGGAAAAGAACGAAGATCGTCTGGACCACAGGATGAGGCGTGTGTGGCAGATCGTGCCGCGTGGCCAAAATGCGGCCGAAAGTGCGGTCAGCGCCCGGTTGCGGCTCTGGCTCGGCCGGTGAAGCAGTTGCGAGAGCCGTATCCGGAGCCGCGCCGGAAACCGCCGGCTCTCCGTTTTCGGTCGCCATGCTGTCGCCTGCGATCCGCTCCACGGGCGCCACGAAGCGGTAGCCGCGTCGGGCCAGCGTTTCGATAAAGCGCGAATTGCCGGCGGTGTCGCCCAAAGCCTCGCGCAAGCGGTTGATGGCCGAGTTTACCCCGTGCTCATAGTCAACAAAAGTGCCCTCGGGCCATAGCTCACGGCAGATTTCATCGCGCGTGAAGAGTTCTCCGGGACGGTCGACAAGCATAAGCAAAAGCTGGAATGGCTGGGCATTCAGGCGCACGCGGACGCCCTGGCGGCGGAGCTCGCCGGTGGTGGCGTCGGCCTCGAAGGTGCCAAAGCGATAGCGGCGGGCTGGGTGCGGGTCGGGCATATGGATCGAGCGCAGCCCCAGTGTAGCGGATGAGAAGTCCTTCGTGGCCTTCATAGCACAGTGAGAAGCTGGCGTAAGACCTTGTTTCCCAGAGACCTGCACCGTGAGGATTAGATGTCCCCGGAATGAGGCGTCGTGCATTGCCTCGGTCGGCCGCGCCGGTGCAAATTTCTTCCATGAAGCGCGGCGGACTCTTTCAGGTTCATCTCCGGGCGGCAATCCTGGCCGCATCGATCATGCTGCTCGGGGCGTTCAGCCCGCACTGCGCGGCTGAGCAGCTCAGCACGCAGGCAGCGGCTGGCTTCGACGTCTATTCAGGCGCAGTCGAAGGCCGGTTGGCTGCACAGCACCGCTCAACTGCCTTCGTGGCCGGTATTGCGGACCCACAAACCGCCACCCGCCTGCGCCAGGGCGACATCATCGTGGAAAAGCTCACGCCGGCGCATGGGCTCGAGTTGCCAGGCGCCATGCTGCACGATTGGCGCGGCACAGCCTTCGCACCCGGAGCTACGGCAGCCGGATTTGAGAAGCTGATGCGGAATTTCCTCGCCTACCCGCATTGGTACGCACCGCAAGTCGTATCGGCACGCGTACTCACGCAGCAGGGCAACCGATATCGGGTCGTAATGCGCGTCGAGCAGAAGCACGTAATAACGGTAGTGATGGACACAAGCTACGACGTGGCGTTCACCCGCCTGGGCCCCCAGCGCGGCTACAGCATTTCGCGCAGCACATGGATCGCAGAGATCGACCAACCAGGCACTGCCAGAGAGCGAACACTGCGCCCTGATGAGCAGCATGGATTTCTGTGGCGGCTCAACACTTATT
>JASIJW010000161.1:0-3093 GCA_030050035.1 Acidobacteriaceae bacterium
AAGCCCGCGCGCGTGGCCAATGATGCGGCAGTGCAGGGGTATGGCGCCATTAAGGGCGAAGGTGTGGAATTGATTCTTACCCTTGGCACCGGCATGGGCTCGGCGCTCTTTACCGACGGCCGGTTGTGCCCCGGGCTCGAACTCGGCCATCACCCGTGGCGCAGGAAGACCTATGAAGATTACCTTGGCCGGCGCGGCCTCGATCACCACGGCAAGCGCCGCTGGAGTAAGCTGCTGGAGCTTGCCATCGCGCAAACCGCACACACATTTAATTGGGACCATCTCTATTTGGGCGGCGGGAATACGAAGAAGATTGAATTCAAGCCGCCGAAGAATGTGACGATTGTCTCGAATGAAACAGGCCTGCTGGGCGGCGTGGCGCTTTGGCGCGATGATGCGGTGAAGAAGTAGGCGCTCACGGATGTGACGATCTCTGCGTGCTTTCCCAGGTCTCAAATCGAGCTTGGGCACCCACTGCCGCTTGACGCAATTATGAAACCGCGAAGTTCGGTGCTACTGCGCGGCGGCCACGCTCGCGACGATCTCCTCGGCGAGCGCCTCTGCGGCATATTGACAGTTAGCGCGGCTCACGTCAAGGTGTGTGACGAGACGGATGGCGTTTTTACCGAAGGCGCCCACCAGCACGCCTCGGCGTTTGAGCCGTTCCTCTACTTCCTCCGCAGTGCCGTTCGACAATCGGAAGATTACGATGTTGGTTTCGACGGATGCGAGGTCGATGGCAACGCCTTCGATTTTCGCGAGCGACTCGGCCAGCAGGCGCGCGTTGGCATGATCTTCGTTGAGCCGCTTGGGGCCCTGCTCGAGAGCGATGAGACCGGCCGCCGCGAGCACGCCGGCCTGGCGCATGCCTCCGCCGAGGGCCTTGCGGTAAATGCGCGCGCGCGCCATCAGCTCCGCCGAGCCGACCAGCATGGAGCCAACGGGCGCGCCTAAGCCCTTCGACAGGCAGAACATGACAGTGTCGAAGCCGCGGGTAAGCGTCTTCGCATCTGTGCCCAGTGCGGCGGCGGCATTGAATATGCGTGCTCCGTCGCAGTGCAGAGGAAGATTGCGGTCTTTTGCGTGGCCCCAGATCTCTTTCAAAACTTCGAGGCGCGAGCAGCGCCCGCCGGCGAGGTTGTGGGTGTTCTCGATCTCGATGAAGCCTGTGGCGGCGCGGAATGTGCCCGCTGGGTAAATGTGCGGCTCGATGTGCTGCCAGGTAAGAATGCCACCCTCGGCGGGAACGGAACGGATCAAGCAGCCGGAAAATGCTGCCGTAGTCGCCATCTCCCAGTCCATGATGTGCGCGCGCGCTTCGGCAATCACCTCCTGGCCGGGTTGCGTGTGCAGGCGGATGGCGATTTGATTGCCCATGGTGCCGGTGGGCACGAATAGCGCAGCTTCGCGGCCGAAGATCTGGGCGGCGCGCTGTTCGAGCATGTTAACCGTGGGGTCTTCGCCGTAAACGTCGTCGCCGACTTCGGCCGCTGCCATGGCCGCGCGCATGGCGGCGCTGGGCCGGGTGACGGTGTCGGAGCGCAAGTCAATATTCGGTGGGATGGATGGCATGGAAATATTGTGCCCTTTTTCTTTAGAAATAGCAGATGGGTCCGTTCGTTGGAACTGTCAGTTGACTGAAGGCCGCTCCGCTTTGTCGACTATGAGCGCATCGACTGTTTCCCTGGTTGGTCTCAGTTTGAGACCAAGTTGCTGCTGGATAGCGGTAAACAAGGGAGGTGCGTTTGCGTCTCCGGAAGCAGATGGGATCTCTCCATTGAATTGAGACTCGTCAGGAGCCCACTCCAGGTCGAAATCATATCTCCCAGTCAGTCCGGTCTTATCCACTACCGGACGATCGAGGATGGCCCGCTGCATCATCGATGCGAACTCGCCCATGCTCACATTGCGTGCAGGCAACTTGATGCTTTGAGGATAGACGATATTGATCAATGCTGGCGCGTTATTCGGTGTTGCAGTATCCCTAAGTTTGGAGCCCTCATTCGCCACCTCCAACACATAGATCGCCAGCTTCTTCGGTTCGCGATGAAATGCAAGCTGGAATCGATCGCCCAGAAGCTTTCGGAGCATTGCCATCTGCTCGTCGCGTGTCGGTCGAACATCTCCGGGCGTAAGCGCAGTAATGTCGTAATGCTCGGAATCTATCCACTTCGGTCCACTGGAAATCATGTTCGGATTAAGGTTGTAGGCGGCTGCGATCAAGCCCTTCAGCGTATAGTCCTTTTCGACAAACCGGTTGACGCCCTGCATCGTTATATAGCGGGATGCCTTGAGGTCAGATGGAACTGGTTTAATTGCCGCAACCTCGAAAGCATCGAACTCTGTGCGGGGAGCTGAAGTTTGAGCGCACACACCAGAGAAGGAAACAATGAGAGCGAGAGCGGCGAGCTGTCGAAGCATTTTGCACCTTTCTACAAATGGCGCGTCATGAACTGCGTCTGCCGGGATTGGGCTGTCAATATGCACACTTCTCGAGTGCGGATTGAATCATAGCCGAAAAGCGCTCAGCAAAGTACCAGGATTGGAGCGAGATTTGCGCCTGCGAACGGCATTTGCAACCGAGAAGCACTATCGCGCTGGAGAAGTTTCGACGATCATCGGAGGCGTGTGGCCTGCTTCCTGCGTGGAGCGCACTATGTGCGGCGTGATGATGATCAGCAGGGTGGCGTAGTTTATTTGCGCGTTCTTGTTGGCCACGTTGTCCATTCCGGGAATTTCGCTCAGTCCGGGCGTTCCGCTGATAGCCAGGCTCTCTGACTTATTGAGCTGGCTGGCTACCTCGACTGCTTCCCCTTGCTTGAGCGTGACGACGCCGCTGAGCGCCTCGTTGTTGAGGATGGGGTTGCCGTTGACGGACGAACCGGCCAGGGCGGTAATGCTCAGGTCCACTGTGAGCGCGACGTCGTTATTGCGCAACACATTCGGCGTGACCTTGAGGTTGAGGCCAAGATCCTGGTACTGGATCATCGGAATGGTCGGGACAGATCCAGAAAGTGAAGAGAGCAGCGAGCTGAGGCTGCCGGAAGTACCTGCGCCGGTGAGGCCGGCAATGTTCGGCAGGGAGGGCGACAG
>JASIJW010000162.1:0-4251 GCA_030050035.1 Acidobacteriaceae bacterium
CTTCGAGGGTAAAGCGGCTAGGGGCCTCCGCCAATTGCTCAGGAGCCGCCTCAGACTAAGGTTTGTATCGGGCCCAGCAGCATATCTTTCCGGGACCGCCTCATCATTCTGCCGCCGTGGATTCACAAACCCGCTACTGCTGTCTTTACCGCGTACAACGAGTGATGCGTCAGGATGTAGAGCGTCCGCCGGTTTTCGCCGCCGAAGACCAAATCGATCGGCCGCTCCGGCACATCGATCTTCTCTGTCAACTTGCCTTCCGGCGAGTACACCATGATCTGCCCGGCGGCCACGTATACGCGCCCGCGGTCGTCCTGCACTACGCTTTCGCCGCCCGTGTCGGCGAACAGCTTCAGGTCCACCAGCGATCCTGCCGCCGTCACCGTGCCTTTATACGTTTTTTCATCATTCTCTGTGGTTACATAAAACGGCTTGCCGGGCGTGGCCGGCTCCAGGCCGAATGTCCGCAGCAGATCGGCCATCTTCGTTCCCCACTCAGTGTGCCCCTGCACGAAATCATCGCTTGCTGATATATATGCGCTTCCATCCGGCGCAACATACTGCCATCCGCGCTCACTCGAGAACTGACGCAGCCCATAAACACCTGCCGGGAGATATTCGACTGCTCCGCCGCGTTCCATCGCAGGCTGCTGTTGAATCATTTTGACTTCTCCTGCTGTCCCATCTGGCCGCAGCGAATATACGTTGCCCGCTCCGCTTCTTGACACCACCAACAGATCGCCCGCCTTATCGAATGCCAGGTTCTCTGGCTGCAGCGGATCGCTATTTACCGTTATCGCTTCCCGATTTTTCGCGTCCCACTTGTAAATCCGCTGCCAGTGCGTATCCACAAAGTAGAGCGTGCCCGCCGTATCCACTACACCGCCGGAAATCGAAAAGAAGCCACCGGCGAGCTTTTCTATCTGCGGATCTGAGGCCAGCATTGCCGTAGTCGCCGGCGCGGCTGGCGTCGTCACGCCTGGCAGATCAAGGGCAGCAAACTCCCGCGCGCGAACCTCGGAATGAAGCGTCGCATCGAAGACTGAGTTGTCAAATGACACCTTGCTGTTGCTGTCAACATGCATATTCCGTATGTGAATCCCCGTCGAGTCGGAGACCTTCACCGCATATGGGAATGGAGTATTGCTGCTAATCACCCGGTACCCGTGATAGTTCGCCACCGTGATGTTCCGGGAACGGCTAATCTCTAGTGGCAGAGCATTTCCGCTCTCGCCGCGTTCTTCTTCTGTCTGCAGCGCGTCCAGCTCCCAGTTCTCGACGCCATCAAGACGGATTTCGTTGCGCACATGATGTTCGCACGAGAGTTCGTAGACGAAACCGGGCGTCGACGTATTCGAAATCAACAACCCGGCCTCGGCAAATGTACTCGGTGTCCAGATGTCCGCAAACGTCCCACCGCCTCCGTCCGTAATCCATAGGCTCGGATACTGCGCATCCCACAGGTACCGCGGATTCGGATCGCCTGTGTGCGTGCTGTTATAGGGATTCATCCGCGACCCGTCCGCCGCATTTGTCCCATGCCCGCCCAGGAAGCGCACATCATCCATCAGGGAGCCGGCCCCTGCCTTCCATAGCGCGCCTACTGCGCGCTGGTTGATGCCTCCGGTAAACAGCCCAATGCCGGTCACAATGTTGTGCCCGCCTTTCGGTGTCTCCAGCAGCGCTCGCGGCCCGCCCACGCCCTGAAACCCCGGGCTTTCATCTTTCAAATCGAATTGCGTCATGCTTGGATGCAGCCCAATCAGCACAGTATCCGGCCGCAGTTGAATCGTGTCTGTCACCAGGTAGCGACCCATGGGAACATAAATTGCCGCATGCTCGTCGATCGCCCTCTGGATCGCAGCCGTATCGTCTGTCACGCCGTCGCCCTTCGCTCCCAGCGATTTGAGATTTGCCCATGTCGTCATCGGCGGAAGCGCCGCAATCGCATTCTTCCCGGGCGGCTGGAGCTCGGCCACAGGCTGTGCGTCGAAGATTGTCTCGATGCTCCCCCAGTCGGCGGCATTTTTGAGCATCAGGCCATGCGCAAACCGCTTCACCACATAGCGCTCGCCCGGTGCGCTGATCGTCTTCCCGCTCTCGCGCATCTGCGCAAATACCTTTACGCGGCTGCACGCGATGTCTTCCAGATTGATCTCTGTCCGCGGGTTATTCTCGCTGCCAAAGACAATCGCCGGCCCGCTGATGTCCTCAAATCGCGACCGCACTACCCATAGCTCTTCGGAGTACCCCGGATCGATCGACACCGCCTGCGGAAGATTGCTGAACGAGTCGTGGATCAGCGTCAATCCTGCCTCGTGCTCCTGGATCGCGGCCCTGCTCTGCCCCTCAAAGCTTGAATCGATCAGCGTAAACTGCCATCCTGGTGAAGGCCTCTGCGTCACAATCCCATACTGCCCGCCGTGAAAATGGAGGTCCTCGGCCTCGTTGCCGATGTCCTTGAGTGCGGCGAGCCCCGAACCGATCCAGAAATCCATATGAGCCAGGTAACTATGCTGGGCCACATGAAACCGTACCGCGACGGCAGCCGGATTCCCTTTGCCGATCTCGAAGTCCACATTGCTTATCGCTGAATAAAAGGTTCCCGGATTGGCGTCCGGTATCGATGCATCCGGAGGAACAGTCCCTACGATCGGTTCTGCGGGCCTGCCCGTGGCAAAATCAATTCTCGGTTCTTTCCGCGATTCCGGGCGCGGTTTGCCTCCGGCGAACAGAAACATGTACCCGAGTCCCTGCTGATAGCCGGGAGTATTATCCGCGAGCACAAACACCGGCCGCGTCTTCCCGTAGCCAATGACCCGCACAGCTGGCCACACATAGATTGTTCGCGTGACCCGGTACCGCCCCGAGGGTACAAACACAATTCCTTCGCCATGCTCAGCCGCGTGGTCGATCGCCGCTTGAATGGCAGCGCTGTCGTCGGCGGCTCCATCGCCGTGCACAGGGAAATTGTCCGGCGTCAGATAAACTGCCTTGGCGTCATCCGGCCGCAGCGGATAATACGACGCCGCTCTCGCCCGCATCGCAATGCAAACAAACACAGCGCCAAGCAGCAAACACCAAATCTGGATCTTATTCATGCAGCCCCTCAGCCCTCTGCACGGTTAACCGTGCCAGATTCATCTGCATTGAGCAATCTTGCCCCGCTAATTCGACGGCCATTATGCGAGAAAAAGCAAACGATTGTCTATAATTTTCTCTCGGGTGCATGTCAAGGCTTATACGGGTGATAACGAGCCGTGGTGACGGCTCGCGGGGCCGGACATGAGCAAAATGCTTCTGGTTCCGGACAGGGTATGTGTTCATGCCATAGACCGTCGTCGGCTTGGGAGTGAGGGGTGGCGCACGCCAAGGCGTATTCTTTGGTAACCATTGCACAGCAGCCAGACGACGCCATCACCGAAGTGAAAGCACCCGGCTTCGCGCAGGGCGCTTGACAATCCAGGTGCGCTCTGGTTTCATCTTGGGCAGTTCAAAACGTTAGTCGGCCGTACCCTTCTGACAAACGGTTGTCTGAATGAATGGGAGCTGCCGGTCATGCGAATGTACGGCGTCCCAGCCGCCAAAATTGGGAGGAAAGAAATGACTTCGAAGCACATTTTTCTTGTCCTGCTTCCTGCTCTCATCATCTCGTCTATTCCATTGCGCGGGCAGGAAATCCCTGCCGCTCAGGAGTGGCTGACGACGGTCGACCGGAGCGCGTTGTTCGCGCACCAGGCGGAGACGCTGCAATTTTCCGATGCAAAGGGTGACCCGCCGGTGATCGTTGTGAACGACATGCAGCAATTTCAGCCAATCGAAGGGTTTGGCTTTGCGTTGACGGATGGAAGTGCGGAATTGCTGATGCGGATGACGCCGGAACGCAGAGGCGAATTGCTCAAGAAGCTTTTTACGACGCACGGGGACGGGATCGGCGTGAGCTATCTGAGAGTCACCATTGGCTCTTCAGACATGAATGATCGCGTGTACTCGTATGACGATTTGCCCGCGGGCGAAACGGACCCGAAACTCGAGAAATTTAGCCTCGCTCCGGATGAAGCGGGTGTGATTCCGGTTCTGAAAGAGATTCTGGCATTCGATCCGGAGATCAAGATTCTGGGTTCGCCATGGTCGGCGCCGGCATGGATGAAAACGAACGATGCGGTAAGGGGCGGAGAACTGAAGCCGGAGTTTTATGAGGCTTACGCGCGATACCTGACGAAGTATATCGAGGGAATGAAAGCCGATGGC
>JASIJW010000163.1:0-6671 GCA_030050035.1 Acidobacteriaceae bacterium
ATAAGCAGCAGAATCAGCCCGCCGGCCACTTCAAAAGCCGGCAGCGTAATCCCGAACATGCGGAAGATCAACTGCCCCGCCAGCGCGAAACTGGTAAGCACAATAAAGCAGGTCAGCGCGCCTTTGCGCGCCATGCGCCGCCGCCGCACGCGGTCGGCCCCCGCCGTAATGGCCAAAAACGATCCGATAGCCGCGAATGGATCTACGAGAAAGAAGATCGAGCTCAACGCCAGCAGCGAGAAACGCACGATCGGCTCGGAGCGGAACTCGTTCAGTGCCACTGTCGCGGGGTTCGTCCAAAGCACGGAATCAGAGTATACGAGCGCAGCCGGCCCACAAGCGTCTTTCACCATATGGCAGTTTCAGGATACGGTTCCCCCAATGCGTCTCCTGCATGTGCGCACCCCCGCCTTTGGCATATACTGTGCTCCACCAGACCGGTTGCTCGACTCGCTTTTTCGAGCCCGGGATCTTCCGTCAGGAGCGGAGGCTGACATGAAAGTCGAGTTCACCGCCAGGCAAGTGAAGATAAACAAGGCCCTGCGCGATCTGGCCCAGGAAGGCATGGACCGGATCGGACAAATTCTCGGCCGAACAGCGCACGCCAGCGTCGTCTTCGGCGCGCAGCGTCATTTCCAGATCGCCGAAATCACCATCCAGTCGTGCCTCAACACCATCGTCGCCGCGGGCAAGGCCGACAGCCACGATGCGGCGCTCCGCCAGGCCATCGCGCATGCCGAGCACCAGGCCCGCCGCCACCGCGAGCGCAAAATCGACAACAAGCGGTTGCAAAAGGAGGAAAAAGTCTTGTCTGTTTCCCCCGTGCTGCGGCCCAAGGCTGCGCGCGCGCCGGAAGCGGCTGCCGAAAGCGTCGCCAATGGCAGGCCGGCAAAAGCCTCTTCCCGCGCCCAGGCCGCTATCGCCGTGCATTCGTTCCCCGCGCGCACGGCGGTCGTCGAGCCTCATGTGGTCAAAAACGGCGAAGCCTTCGCCGTCCGGCCTATGACCATCGAAGAGGCCGTCAAAGACGCCGAGTTCCGCGACCGCGATCTGCTCATCTTCCGCACCGCCGCCGGCGACATGTTTGTGCTGCACCGCCGCCGCGACGGCCAGATGGAGCTGGTAGAGATTCCCTGATCCCCAAGGCCTGGCCCGAACGCCGGGGCCAGGCCGCGCGCTGTCCCCGAGTTCCCGGTCTCGACGCCCCGGTCTCGACGCCCCGGTCTCGACGCCCGACCCCAAAGGCCCGGACCCCGCGAAGACTCCAGCCACCCTCTTTATCCCTGTCCCCACGCAAATTGCGCGCTGCCCATCTTTTGCGCAAGTTGCCACCCGCGCAGCCGGACTTTCGATACTTGCAACTCCCCCGTTTTGGGGATAGATAGCCTGTTTTCCACGACCTACGATCGCCATATATGGTCGCACCCGGGCCCCTCTGCGCCACCGAACTGGATCCTAAGCAAGCCCAAATTCAAGAGACGAAACGAGCAACGGCGGCAAACGGCGAAATCAGCGTCATGAACCTCCCCGAAAATACAGACTCCGTCGAGCAGCGCCAGATTCTGGACTCTCTGCCGGTCTTCGTCTTTCTCGAGCGCGCCGGCATAATCGTCTTTGCCAACACCGAGGCCCGCCAGTCGCTCGGGCTCTCGGCAGGCGAGTGGGTGCCGCGTCCCATCGAAGAGGTTCTCTGGGGATTGCTGCCCGGCACGGCCGAGCCGCAGACGCAACTCGCCGCCACGCGCACCGGCAATCCGTTCCATGCAACAATGCCGGCCGGCAGCGGCCGCCTCATGCCCGTCGAAGGCACCTACAGCCTGGTCACCCCCGAGTCGCGCGATGCGGTGATCGTCGCCCATCCCGCACTCCACGAACGCGCGCCTAAATCACGGCTCATGGAAGATGTGCTCGCCAGCATTCCCGAGGCCGTGGCCATCGAGCACGGCAATCACATTCTCTATACCAATCCGGCCTTCGCGGCGATGTTCGGCTACTCCAACGACGAAGCCGCCGGCAAAAGCCTGCGCAATCTCATCGTGCCGCAGGCCCGCCAGAACGAACACGCGCGCCTGCTTAAAACCGTTGCCGAAAAGGGCCAGGTGAACGTTGAGACCGTCCGCACAGACAAGTCGGGCGAAGCCGTGCAGGTCAGCATGCAGATTGCCCCGCTGCGCGTGAGCGGCGAACACGCAGGCTACGTCTTCAGCTTCCGCGACAGCGGTGAGCAGAAGCTGGCCGAGGCCAGGCGGCAGCACGGAGCCATGCGCGACGCGCTCACTGGCCTGCCCAACCGGGCTCTGTTCATGGACCGGCTGACGCAGGCTCTCCAGCGCCGCGCGCGCTATCCCGAAAAAACCTGCGGCGTACTTTACATGAATGTTGACCGCTTCAACGAGTTCAACGACACCCTGGGCCAGGCCGCGGTTGACGACCTGCTTAAATCCATCTCCAAGCGGCTCACCGCGGTATTGCGCTCTGGCGACACCGCGGCGCATTTCGGCGGCGACAAGTTTGCCATCCTGGCCGAAAACATCCTCGGCGTGGGGGATCTTGTCCTCGTCGCCGCGCGCCTGCTTGGCGAGATGCAGCGGCCATTCGAGATCTCCGGGCTCAGCCTCGAATCTGGCGCCAGCATTGGCGCGGTCATGCCCGCAACCGGGTCCGTCTCCGCCGATCTGCTCATTCGCGACGCCGAAGCCGCCCTGTTCCGCGCCCGGCAAAAAGGCGCCGGCCGCGTCGAGATCTTCGACCAGCAGATGCAGTCCGCTTCACCGGCCCCGAAGAACGCCAGCAAGAGCTTCACGCCCTGAATTTCCCATCCTGACTGCCCACGACAAGGCCAACCGGCGGTGTACGATAAGCCCATGACGCCCTTCGAGCAGGCGCCCGAAACGGCAGAAGCCGGCCCATCCTCCATGCAAGATCAACCGCAGAAAGAGCTGGTCATCGTCACCGGCATCTCCGGAGCCGGCAAGGCTTCGGCCCTCAAGGCATTCGAGGACCTCGGCTTCCACTGCGTCGACAACCTTCCCCTCGAGCTGATGTCCGACTTCGCCCTGCTCATCAGCCAGTCCCCCGAGATCGATCACGCGGCCATTGTGGTCGATGTCCGCGAGGGCGCCACGCTCGACCGCCTGCCCGACATCCTCAAAAAGGTAAAGGCGCTCCTGCACACCCGCGTCGTCTTCCTCGACGCCCAGGACGCAGTCCTTGTCCGCCGCTACTCGGAGACGCGCCGCCCGCACCCACTTGGCCGCAGCGAAACCGTCTCCCGCTCCATCGTCGAAGAGCGGCAACTCCTCGACCCCATCCGCAACGTCGCCGACACCCTCATCGACACCTCCAGCTTCAACGTCCACGAACTCCGCGCCCACATCCAGGCGCGCTTCGGCCAGGAGGACGGCGCCAGCCGCCTGCTCGTCTCCTGCCTCAGCTTCGGCTTCAAGAACGGCGTGCCCCTCGACGCCGACATGGTCTTCGACGTCCGCTTTCTGCCCAACCCGCACTTCGTCCGCGAGTTCCGCAACAAGACCGGCCTCGACCCGCGCGTCGCCGAATACGTCCGCGGCTTTCCGCAAACCGGCGAGTTCCTCGACCGCGTCACCGACCTGATGCTCTACCTCTTGCCGCATTACATCGAGGAGGGCAAAAGCTACCTCACCATCGGCTTCGGCTGCACCGGCGGCCAGCACCGCAGCGTAATGATGGTCGAAGAGATCGCCCATCGCCTCAAAGCCGCCGGCTACGAAGTAAAAGCCCTCCATCGCGACATGCCCCGCTGACCCACTGACGAGGCGAATCACCCCACGAAGCCAGTCAACAGACAAAGCAAATCAACTGAAGACAAAGCAAATCAACTGACAAAGCGAAGCAAACCAAGTGAAGAAGCGGATGCCCGCCCTCGCGGCGTCTTTGTTTTTGCCGCTAGGGTGGGAAAGCAATGCACTAATGTATTGAAAATTCACAGGTGCCCAACTTCTCGAATGCGCTCCAAGTTCAATAAGAAAGAACGCTCCAAAAATCATGCTTAAATTTTTGCGCCTTTTGTGAGGAATGCCGTTAGCGGCAATTCTGCTTACCGCGAAGCAACCGCCGAGTCGGCGGCGATGCGCCCAGAATCTCGAACCGACGTAGCGCCCACGTCCTTTGGCAGCGAGCACCGTCAAGTCTGACAGTTCCTTTAGTCATCAAGTTATGTTAGCTAGGAGTTTCAGGGCAAACGTACCCTTAGATTTATTCATGAGTCCACTCCTGATCAGCTTGATCGTCTTCGCATGCGTATTCTCCGGCGCATTGTTGGGACTATTCTTGCAATTCCGTTTGCCGAATGATCATCTCGCACCCGACACGAAAGATGTGGTCAGGCTCGCCATGGGACTTGTCGCCACAATGGTAGCGTTGGCGCTCGGATTATTGATTAGCTCGGCGAAGACTTTCTTCGATACGCAAAATACTGAATTAGCTCAACTCGCTGCAAATACGGTGTTGCTCGACCGTCTCCTCGCTCACTACGGCCCGGAAGCAAACAATGCGCGCCGAACATTGCGTATTGCCGTGTCAGGCTTCGACCGTTTCACACTGAGCCAATATGGCGGGGCACAGTCTACAACCCAGAGAGCCCCGGGCGAGGAGCTGGCGGAAATGATTCAGGCGCTCTCCCCGCAAACCGATGATCAACGCTCTTTGAAAAACCAGGCGGTGAACATCGCAATTCAGATGGGTCAAACTCGGTGGCTGATGTTCGAGCAGCGGGCAGTCCCGGTGCCGGTTGTCTTGCTCTATGTGCTGGTTTTCTGGCTCACGGCGCTGTTCGTAAGTTTTGGCTTGTTCGCGAAGCCGAATGTGACGCTTATAACTGGCCTGTTAGTCTCCGCGCTTGCAGTCAGCGCGGCGATCTTTCTCATTATCGAGATGTACCGTCCCTACTCAGGACTGATTGAGGTATCGAATGAGCCTATTCGCGCCGCCATGGATCAGCTTGGACAGTAATGGATATTGGCAACCGCGACTCCTTCGATGAGCATTGGCGGCTGCTCCAGGTCCCGGGGTCCCCACACGGACAGGTCTCTTCGTCCGTGGGGTGGAGATTCCGATCCTGGGACCTGGGAGACCACGAGCCAACGACCGCATCGCGTCCCGTAGGGAAGCAACGAAAATAGCCCAGGGTGAAGTCGGCGGCAACGCCGACGCAACCCTGGGAAACCGCGCGACGACAACCGCCCGCGCCCCGAAGGGCCGCGGCGAATCTAGTTCCAGACCTTCCTGTGCCCCCACCGCTGTATGCCCCGCCGGCGCGTCTCACCGCCTCGCAATCAGCCCAAAATGATACGGACAGCAATCTTCCAGATCGACGGACTCAATACCGCGGAAATCAGCCGCAGCCATCCATGCCCGGCATTGCTCAGCCGTCGGGCGAATCTCGAGCGACGGCCCGCGCGGAGTCGGGATATCGCTGCGCCAGTGCATCACAGAAAGCACTCCGCCATCGCGCAGCACCCGGTGAGCTTCGCGAAGCAGTGCGATCGGCCGCTCCAGATGAAGCAGGTTGAAGATCATCGCATGCGCCTGCGAGGCATCGGCCAGCCCTGTTCCCTCGGCAATGAAATCACGCCGCTCGCACCGCACATTGGCCAGTCCCAGTTCCTTTGCCTTTTGCCGCACGCGGTCCACCATTTCCTGCTCAATGTCGAGCCCGGTAACCATTCCCCGCGTGCGCAGCGCCGCCGGCAAGGTGAAAGTGCCGTAACCGCACCCCAATTCAACCAGATCTCCCCGAACGCCCTCCCGGCCGATCAGCCGGTCGAGCGCCGCGCCGGCATCGAAAAAGCTCGCCCAAATAGCTTCCTCCGGCATCCCGCTGTCCTGCACTTTCATGGACTGGATCATACGTTCATCCCGCGCAGCGGGAGCCGGCTTGCCACCTCTGTCAACTTTCCCCCGGTTGCCAAATACACTCATTCCCTGCCCCGTGAGCCACATATCCGAACCGTTAACATTGCCGGAAATTTCCTCTCCGTCGGCTACCCTGAAAGAGCCTCGAAGTCGAGCGCACGGCGCCGCGCAACGTCATTTTTTTGACTCTCGCGAAACTCGAGCGTTTTTGGGGCCGAAATCCGGCGCGTTTTCAATCACTTGCCGAAAGCTCCTTTCACAGTTACACAGAAATAGCCTCCATACAAAAGCAGGTTGAACCAAACGCGCAGCCGAGACGTACCATGCCGTAACTCACTGATTACAAAATAGCTGTAAACAACTCTCTGGAAATCAGATAGATGCGGCGCAATCTCCAAAGCAAGCCTTTTGTTTTCACATATATCCGCTCAGATAGGGGGGAGGGGGAGGGAGGGGGTCAACGATGTCGTCCAGCTCGATCGTTCAGCTCGCCGCAGGCTGCCAAAGCTCCACGCGATTTCCCTCCGCGTCCCAGATCCACGCGAACCGGCCGTAAGAATGGTCTTCGCGCTGCGGATCGATGCGCACACCGGCAGCGGCAAGTTGGCCAAGCAGTTCATCCAGGTTGTCGACACGGAAGTTCACCATCGCCTGCTGCGGTCCGGCGCCAAAGTATTCCGTATCCGCAGGAAAATGGGCAAAAACGGTGGGACCGGCCGATGCCGGGCGGTCGAAAATCAGCGAGCCGCTGCCGTCGGTCGCAATGCCCAGATGCTCGG
>JASIJW010000164.1:0-6708 GCA_030050035.1 Acidobacteriaceae bacterium
ACTGGTGCTCGCCGTATTCAGCCTGCAGGTCGGCAACGAGTTGGCCCAGAGTCTTGCTTTCTTCGGCCATGACATTAGCGATGAGCAGCGAGTTGAGCAGGCCGTCGCGCTCGGGAATGTGGCGCTGAAAGCCGATGCCGCCCGACTCCTCGCCGCCCATCACGATCTCGCGGTCGAGCATGTAGTCGCAGACGAATTTGAAGCCGATGCCATGCTCGATGAGTTCGCGGCCATGCTTTTTGCAAATGCGGTCGAGCATCTTGGTGGTGTTGAAGGCGCGCGTAACCGCGCCCGGCCATCCCTTGCGCCGGAGCGTCCAGCTCAACAGCACCGAGTAGATCTTATGCGGGTCGACGAAGTTGCCGTGCTCGTCGGTTGCGCCGATGCGGTCGGCGTCGCCGTCAGTGCATAGGCCGGCGTGGCAGTGATTCGCTACTGTCGCTTCGCCCAGCGCGCGGATGTGCGGCTCGATGGGCTCGGGATTGATGCCGGGAAAGAGCGGATCGGGATTGGAGCGGATGGCGACGTTGGCCACGCCCAGCTCCGAGAAGATGGTGGAGAGAATCGTTCCGCCGGCGCCATACATGGAGTCGATGCAGAACTTCATGCCGGATTTGGCGATGAGGTCGAGGTCGGCGAAACTCTTGATGGCTGCCAGATACGGCGGCAGGAAGTCGGTCTCCGTGATGGTCGCGGGTTTTGCCGCGCGCGGCACGGGCTTGCCGAGATAGGTTTCGATCTGCGCGATGATTGAGGGCTTGCCGGAGCCACCGTAGCTGGCCTTGTACTTTACGCCGTTCCACTGCGCGGGGTTGTGCGATGAGGTGATCATGATTCCGCCGGCAGCGCTGCGGGCGCGCACGCCGTAGCTGAGCGCCGGTGTGGGCGTAATGGCGTGGGCCAGCAGGACAGGAATGCCGGTGGCGGCAGCGACCTCAGCGCAGGCGCGTGCGAAGGCCTTCGATCCGAAACGCGTGTCGTATCCGATGCAAAGACCTTTTGCCGGATCCTCATGCGCGTGGATGTAGGCCGCGATAGCGTCGGCAGCGAGGCGCACATTGGCGAAGGTAAAGTCGTCGGCAATGACACCGCGCCATCCGTCGGTGCCAAATTTCACCTGGTATTGAGCCATGTCAGGGGTCTTCCGCTCCGTCTTCAAAGGTCAAGCCTAACAACAGCAGCCACTGCCCGGCTACGGGCGTGAGGTAGCAATCACTTGGATGACGGAAATTGAAATGGCGGGGCGCAGTGAGCAGCCGGACGAGACTTCGTCCGGCTTTATTTTGAAGGTTCCTCTTGCTTCTGCTCTTCCTCTTGCTGCTTCTGCTCCTTGTAGCGCTCGGCTGCCTGTGCGTCGAGACCGTGCGTCGGATCCTGGTGTAGAAACTTGCGGGAGAGGTCAGGCCAGAACTCCTGGAAGATCGAGCCAATGCCACCTTCTGCGGTGACGATCATACCGTTGGTGATGGTCTGCCCCCAACCGGAGTTTTGCGACGGGTAGTAGAGATTGGAGATGCCGCCGGCGATGATGTTGCCGCCGACGTTCGAATAGTTAGGCTCCCATTTTCCGGTGTTGTCGTGCTTGCAGATCACGTTGGTGGCAAGCGCGTAGAGCATCCGATGGCGGATGGTGCCGTGGCCAAGGCGGAAGTAGCGCGGGTCCTGGTGCAATATGGATGGCAGTATGCCATTGCCGATCATATCGCCGTTGAAGGCGTCGAGATAAGCCGCACCGGAGCGCTTGAAGTAGCCCTCAGCGCCCCAGCCGAAGCCGGGGTTCTGATTGAGCGCCTCGTGATAGCCGGCCACCAGGAAAGCCGACGCGAATGTGAATGGGTCAATCGACGACCGGAAGGCGAGTCGCATCTTCTGCGCCGCGGTCAGGCTGACCGCGTTGCTGACGTAGGTAGTGTTGAAGGCGGGCACAACGCCGAGGACTCGCTGTTGCTCCTGCTGCTTGAGCTGCTGCTCGGCCTTTTGGTGCTGGTTTTCTTGCCCGGAGGGCGGCTGCTGCTGGCTTGTGCCAGAGGGCTGCGAACTCGACGAGCTGCTCTGTCCGGCGGCCGGCGCGGGCGCAGGATCCTGCGCGGGTTCAGCATCCGCAATCTGTACGGACTGCGCCGGCGCGGCATCGGCCTGGGGCGTGGGTGCGTCGGGGATGGCGGCAACAGCCGCATCCGGCTGCGATGGCTGAGCCGGTTGCTGCGCGGACGCAAACGCTGCCGCAACAGCCAGCGCCAGAGCTGCTGCGATCGTAATTCGAGTCGTGCGTAGATCTACTTGCATGCTTTCACCAAAAAGGGATTGGATGACCGGGACGATGAGACTATGAGCTTATGAATCAATGACGCCGGTATACCGCGCAGGCATAATTCTGCGCGAAGGCTCCGGCGGTTTGCGTCTGGCTCGGGTGATACGTGAGCGACATTGCGGTGGAATTGCTGCGGCCGGGAATCTCCGAGACGTTAAAAGTGTTTTTGCCGCTATAGCCGGGCGCGATGAGCACGCGAGTGGCGGCGCAGATGCCGCGGTTCATGATGCCCCCCTCGCCCTTGAAGTAGTAGCGCTCACCCTCGTGCAGCACTGTCGGCAGCACCCAGGTGACCCAGTTGTTCCCATCAGTTTTGTCAACGAACCCCAGCTATAAGCCCAGAAACCCGGAACTCGCTTGCTAAGTTGCGGATGGCCGTTCGACCCCTCGGGCGGCAACGATGTAATGCCGACGAAAACAACCGACGAATTATCGAAGCTGCTCCGGGAGGTGAATTTGAAGGCCCGCCGCGTCGCGAGTGGTGGCTGAAGCACGCCTGAACTCACGGCGCGGCAGTTCGGCATCATTGCTTTAAAAGAGAGAAAAGAAAAACGCATTCATCCACCACTGGTGCAGTATTCAATGCCGTTTCGCGTTTTCAGGGAAACGGACGGAAAACTCAAAAAACTCTCTACTCAAAAAACTCTTTTTCGGCCGAGCGTCTCTAAACGGATTCCTCCGGCGCATTGCAGCGGTGGCAAGCATCCGGATGATCTACCGCGTGATCTGGCGCCATTGCCGACGCATTGCTTACTGATTAGACGTGATTTCCTGTTCCGCAGACGCAAAACTACGCCTTCTTCCCCCTGCTGGACGCATTCCGGGTATCCAGATCCCGGAACGGGACCAGTAACTACCCTGAAATGCATGTGTTAAAGGCCGTCACACGGCGAAATCGATGTAGCCGCGCTGGGGGTCGGTGGACACCAGCTTCACGGTGATCCGGTCGCCCACGTCCAGCCCTTTGCCACCCCGTACCAGCATGCCCTCCACCTGCGGCCCGAGCGCGCGCACAAATACGCCGTGTTGCGTGGCGCCGGTGACGATGGCCTGATAGCTCTGACCGATGTGGGCTCCAAGCACTACCGCCGCAATGCGCTTCTGCATTTCGCGCTCCACCTTGCGCGCAGCGTCTTCCATCTGCGTGCAGCGCTGGGCGATTGCATCGAGCTGAGCTTCCGAATAGGACTGCGGGTGACCAGCGAACAGCGCCTTGAGCAGCCGCTGCGTAACCATGTCAGGAAAGCGCCGGTTCGGCGCGGTGGAGTGTGTGTAGTCGTCAACAGCCAGGCCAAAGTGACCGGGCCCGCGCTCATTTGGCTTGACCAGCACATACTCGCCGGGGCCCATCAGCTTGACCACGGCCAGCGAGAGATCGGGGAAACGATCCGGATCTTTTTGCCGCTGCGCCAGCAGAAAATTGTTGAGTTGCTTGGAGTCCGGCTCGGCCGGCAGCGTTGCGCCGAGTCCGCTCGCCAGTTCCACGATACGATCCCAGCGTTTGGGCGTGCGCACTACGCGACGGATGGAGGCGACGCCGGCATCGCCGAGGGTGCGGGCGATGACGCCATTGGCCGCGACCATGAACTCTTCGATGAGCGACGTGGCGCGGTTCTTCTCGAGCTTTGCAATCTGGACTACGTGGTTGCCCTGCAGCACAGGCCGCGTCTCGACAGTTTCGAGATCGAGCGCGCCGTGCTGAAAGCGGCTGCCCACCATGCGCCGGGCTGCGGTGTCCTGCAGTTTGAGCTGCGCGGCCAGTTCGGCGCTGGCAGCGACTTTGGACGGTGCTTCGCCGCGGCCCTCCAGCCACGCGCCTATGCTGTTGTACGCGAGCTGCGCCTTGTTGCACACGATCGCACGATAGGCTTTGCCTTCGCTCGCCGTGCCGTCGGCGTCGACGCAGATCTCGATGACGATGGCGGCGCGGTCTTCGTTCTCGTTCAGCGATGTGACGCCTTCCGAGAGCTCCACCGGCAGCATGGGAAAGACCTTGATGCCCGTGTATACCGATGTGGTTTCACTCTGCGCGTGCGCATCGATCACCGTTCCCTTGCGCACGCGCGCATCCACGTCAGCCACGCCAACGAGCACGCGGATACGGCCATCGGGGAGTTGCTCCGCCCACTCGATCTGGTCAAGGTCTTTGGAGGTGTCGTTATCGATGGAGGACCAGAGGAGACTGCGGAGATCGCGGATATCCGCTGAAGGCTCGACCGCCGGCTGCGCGACGATTTCGGCCAGTTGCGTGTCAGTTCCCTGGGGAAAATCGGGTTGGAAGCCGTTCTCGATCATAGCCGCGTGCGCCGCGGCGATCAGGTTGAAGTGCACGAGATGAGTGGCATGCATGAAAGCGGGCTGCTCCTTAATACAACTGGACGCAAGTTGACGGAACAGGTCAGGCTACCATGCGGGGCTGGGGATTCTGCGAGGCGCGTTCGACAACAACTGCCAGCTCAGGCCTGGTTGGAGTGCGCATTGACCCCACATGCCGCGCCGGATGTGCGCGGCAATCGCCAGCGCGCAGGCAAAGGAGATTCTGGCTCGACAAAGCATTCGAGTACTGCGGGTGGTAACCGATAAGCTATTACCCGCCTCGGGACCGCGCACCACCCAAAAAGCAGCCGGCCGCCGATTCCCTGTCCGGAACACTCCCGAGGCAGGCATTTTTGCTCGCTTCCGGACCGCTCCAGCGGTCCAAGAGCTATGATTTACTTAATATCTTCCTGTTCCGTGGGGAGTACGTGTCTATGAATCGTTTTTTTGTCTCTGTTGCTGTAATTGCTCTCTCCATCTGCGCTTGGGCGCAAGATCCCTCCCGGAGCCCGGCCGCTGCGACGCCGACACCGGGCGTGACCACGACCACCAGCCCCGAAGTGCAACAGTTCCAGAAGATCGAAGATGCCTGGTCGAACGCTGTGAATCAGCACGACCAGTATGGGCTTGAAAACGTGCTGTCGCCGCTGTTCGTTGACGTGGCGGCAAACGGCGATATTACCACTCGTAACCAGCAGGTGGTGCAGGTCATTTCCGGCCAGGACAAGTGGCTGTGGCTCGCCCAGAAGGTGATTACGGTGCGCATGCTGGGCGATATCGCCGTGGCCAACGGCACCTACACACTGCGCCACAAGACCGGAGCGCAGCCGGTGGACGAAAAGGGCGTGTTCACTCACGTCTTCGAGCGGACCCACGGCGGCTGGATGTGCATCAACTCGCAGCGCACCTCGGTCCTCCGCGATGAAACCAACGGCAAGCAGAAAAAGTCTTCGGCCACCGACGAGCCGTTCCATTTTCCGTTGTTCTCGCACAGTGACAAAAACGCGCAGTAGAAAGCTCTTTGGCACGAATTCAGAAGGCACAGATTCAAAAAACTCAACTCAGAAGGCGAAGCGGGCGCCGGCGCTTGGGAAGCGCGGCATCTGTGTGACCTTGTACTCTGGCACGCCGGAGATGGCATTGACGCTCTCACCGCAAATGGCGCCGTAGGGCGCGCGGCACTCGCTCTCCCATGCATAGCCGAGAAAGTTGGGGCGGTTGAAGGCGTTCTCGACGCCGCCGTAAATGTTGAGCAGGCCGCCATGCACGTGGAAAGCGCGATGGAAATCGGCGTCGACGCGGTTGTAGGCCGGGCCGCGCAGCGCGTTGACCAGCGCGAGATTGTAGATGCCGCGCGATTGCTGTTCGGACGCAACAATATTGAAGGGCGTGTAAGGACGGCCGCTGGCATAAGTATCGCGGAAGGCCGCAAAGAGCTTTCCGGGAAGCTTGAGTGTAGCCATGCTATTGGCTACCAGCGGGAAATCGAAGTTGCCGGGACGCAGGATGCCGTCGGCTGCGGAGTAGAGGGTCTTTGAGTAGCTGGCGGAGCTGAGCAGCTCAAGCCGGTCGCCGCAATGGGCACGCAGCAAAAGCTCGATGCCTTGCGCGCGGCCGCGGCCGCCGCTTTTGAGCGGCAGCCAGACGAACTGCTGGCCGAGAGTATCGACCATGTTGGCGAGCATGAGGCTGGGATACTCGGTGGATTCGGGCTCGTTGAAGTAGCGCTTGCTGTAAGCCTCGATGCTGGCGGTCATGCTGCCGGAGCGCCAAAGCTCTGCGCCCGCGGCGACCTGCTGCATGCCGATGGAGAGCAGGCGCGCATTCTGCGCATAGCTCAGCAGATCGATGGTGGGCGGAAGCTGGGCAGAGCGCTGGAAGGAGACATGCAGCGCCTGGCGCGAAGCGATGCGCAAGCCGATGGAAGCGCGCGGATCGAAGGCATGAGCGCCGGTGATGGCGAAGGTTTCCTCGCGCGCGCCGGCGATCACGGTCCAGCGTGTGCCGAATTGTGCTGTGGCCTCGGCGTAGGAACCGGTCTGGCCGGTGATGAGATTGCGCGTGAAGTTGTCGGCGTCGGT
>JASIJW010000165.1:0-10919 GCA_030050035.1 Acidobacteriaceae bacterium
GCAATGGCCCGGGCCGTTTCCGAAACAAATGCCGGCTCGTTGCGCTTGCCGCGATGCGGCGCGGGCGCAAGCCATGGCGCGTCGGTTTCCACAAGCATACCGTCGAGCGGCACGCGCGCAACCACATCGCGCAGCGCCTGCGCCTTGGGATAAGTCACGTTGCCGGCGAAGGAGATGAGAAAGCCCAGGTCGAGCGAGCGCCGCGCTTCATCCCATCCGCCACCGAAGCAGTGCATGATGCCGCCCAGTCCAGTATGCCGCCAGTGCTTATCCAAAACTGGGAAAAGGTCGTTCCACGCGTCGGCAGATTCGTTTGTTCCGCGGCAGTGGATCAGAATGGGCCGCTTCCGCGCCGCGGCAATCTCGAGCTGGCGAATGAGTCCTGCGCGTTGCACATCGCTCGGCACGCCCTCGTGGAAATAATCAAGCCCAATCTCGCCGCAGGCGATCACTTCCGGCTCGGCAAGCAGAGCGTCAAGCCGGCTGAGCACAGCATCGTCAAGCTCGTGCGTGTTGTGCGGATAGACGCCCGCGCTCGCGTAAAGCTGCGGAAGCCGAGCGCCCGCGGCGCGCTGCGCGTTGAACGTGCGGCAGAGCTCGAGCGCCTGATGCATCTGAGCAGGGCCTTCTCCGATGCCAATAGAGAGCACCGCCCCGATTCCAGCCTCGCGCGCGCGGGCCAGCATCTCGGCGCGGTCGTCAGCGTAGCGCGGGCTATCAAGATGAGCGTGGGAGTCGATTAACAATGAGGGCCTCGGATTGATCGTGGGGCGCGCGCTCCGGCCATCTAACACCGATTGCTGACGGACTCCGGAGGCTGCGCACAGAAGTACGCCTAAAAAACCATGATAGCCGGGCTGGCAAATTAAACTCGAATCATCCAATGTGCCTCTCATCCTTCGTCCGCGCTCTTGCTCTCGTCGCATTTGCCGTCGCGACTGCGTCCCTTGCCTTCGCAGACGACACCTATCGTGTCATTCACACCTATCCGCATGATCCGCACGCGTTCACCCAGGGTCTGGTTTATATCGATGGGCATCTCTACGAAAGCACCGGCCTCAATGGGCGCTCCTCGCTGCGTATGGAAGACCTCACGACCGGGCGCGTGCTGCAATCGGTGGCTGTACCGGGCCAATATTTCGCCGAAGGCCTCGCTCCCTGGGGCAGTACGCTCGTGCAGCTCACATGGCAATCGCACGTCGCCTTTGTCTATGACCGCTTCAGCTTTCGCCTTCTCAAGACGTTTCATTACGACTGCGAAGGTTGGGGGCTCACGCAGGACGGCAAGGACCTGATCGAGAGCGATGGCACCGCAGAGCTGCGGTTCTTCGACCCCAGCACATTCCGCGAGGTCCGGCGCATCACCGTCACCGATCACGGAGAGTCCGTAAAAGAACTGAATGAGCTTGAGTACATTCATGGCCAGATCTACGCCAATGTCTGGCACTCCGACCGCATTGCGCGTATCTCGCCGGCAACCGGCAAGGTATTGGGCTGGATCGATCTCGCCGGATTGCTTCCGGAAAACGAACGCTCTGACCCGGAAGCTGTGCTGAACGGCATCGCCTACGACGCCGCCCACGACCGGCTTTTTGTAACAGGCAAGCTCTGGCCAAAACTTTTTGAGATCAAAATCATCCCAGAGCAGATGAAATCCATCCCCGTGCGTCGCGCGAAGTAGCAATCGTACTTGGGGTCTGTATTTTCCTGAATTCCCGTAGAGTGGCGCTTTGCCCGCTATACTTTTGCGCAATGGAACCAACTTCCATCGTTCTGCCGAATTCGCTGCAAAACGCCGCGGTTCTCACCGTGGTGCTGGCATTTGGCGGTTACCTGGTTACGTTTTTCATCACGCAGATGATGGCCCGCCGAGCCGACCGGCTCAAGCTCGTGAATGAGCGCCTCAACGAGTTCTATGGACCGCTGTACGTGGCCTCGAAGGCCGGGGATGCCGCGTACCGTTCGCTCTTGCGCAAGCAGGGAAAGACGCAGAGCTTTCCCATCCACGACAGCGAGCTTGAAGAGTGGATCCTGTGGATGAAAACCATCTTCTCGCCGCTCAATGACATTCGCGAAAGAATCATCATCGAAAAGGCGCACCTCATCGTCGAGGAACAGATGCCGCACTGCCTGCTCGATTTTGTAACGCACGTGGTGGGTTACAAGGCCGTGATGGCCAGGTGGGCTGAAGGCGACTACTCGGAACGCCGATCGACGATCGGCTGGCCGCCGGAATTCGACCTATATGTAGAACGTTCCTACCAGGCGCTGAAGGCCGAGCAGACACGTCTCTTGCACGGCGCCCTCTGGCGAGCACGGCGGCGGATATTGGGAAGACGGAATCAGATCTGAGCCCGCAGAGGAAAACCGTGCCCATCTTTTCACAGCTTCATCGTGAATTAGATGGAACAATGACCAGCCCTATGCCGAAACGTTCAGCCCCAGCGCCTTCCACAGTCGCAGCGTGGGTTCGGCCTGATTGATGGTGTAGATGTGCAGTCCAGGCGCGCCATTTTTGAGCAGCGTCTCGCAAAGGCGCGTGACCACGCCCGCGCCAAAATCGAGCAGCGCGGCCTTATCGAACTGCAGCTCTTCGAGACGCAGCCGGATCCAGCGCGGCAGGTCGGCGCCGCAGCCCGAACAGAAACGTGTGATGCTGGCGAAGCTGGTGATGGGCATGATGCCCGGCACCACAGGAATGGTAATACCGGCCTTCGCGCACCGGTCCATGAAGTCGAAGTACGACTCGGCATTGTAGAAGAGCTGCGTGATGGCCGCGTCTGCGCCAGCCTCGACCTTGCGCCGGAAATTCTCAAAATCCACGCTCGCGCTCGGCGCCTGCGGGTGCATCTCCGGATACGCCGCAACCTCAATGATGAAATAACTGCCGTGCGTCTCGCGGATGAAAGTAACCAACTCGTTCGCGTAACGGAACTCACCCGGCGCAGCAGAGCTCATCGCGGTGGCCGGTAGATCGCCGCGCAACGCCACAATGCGCTTCACGCCAGCCGCGCGATAGCGATCAAGCAGTGCAGCGATGTTGTCGCGCGTAGAACCAATACAGGTGAGATGCGGAGCGGCTTCCACGCCCGTATGCTCCACCACGCGCAGCAGCGTTTCGTACGTACCTTCCTGGTCCGAGCCGCCCGCGCCGTAGGTCACCGAAAAATAGTCGGGACGCACCGTCGCGAGCTGCTTCAGGACCGCAGGCAGCTTGGCCGCAGACTCCGGCGTGCGCGGCGGGAACAACTCGAACGACAATCGTAGTGGCGAAGGCATAAGGATCAGAGATCAGGTTTCAGGTTTCAGGACTCCGCTGCGTCAGCAATTTGAGCACTGAAACCTGACACCTGAAACCTAGTATCTGTAGTGGTCCGCCTTGAACGGCCCTTCCACCGGCACGCCGATGTAGTCGGCCTGTTTCTGCGAGAGCTTCGTCAGCTTCACGCCAATCTTCTCAAGGTGCAGCCGAGCTACTTCCTCATCGAGCTTTTTGGACAGCGTGTAAACGCCCACCTTGTAGCTCGAGCGGTTCTTCCACAGGTCGATCTGCGCCAGCGTCTGGTTGGCAAAGCTGTTCGACATCACAAAGCTCGGGTGGCCCGTAGCGCAGCCCAGGTTCACCAGCCGCCCTTCGGCCAGGATGAAGATCGCGCGGCCGTCAGGAAACGTGTACTTATCCACCTGCGGCTTGATGTTCAGCTTGGTCACGCCCTGCGCCGAGTTCAACCGGTCCATCTGGATCTCGTTATCGAAGTGGCCGATATTGCAGACGATGGCCTGGTCCTTCATCTTCTGCATGTGCTCGAACGTGATGATGTCGGTGTTGCCGGTGCAGGTGACATAAATGTCGCCGCGTCCCAGCGTGTCTTCCACCGTCGTCACCTCGAAGCCCTCCATCGCCGCCTGCAGCGCGTTGATCGGGTCGATCTCCGTAACGATCACGCGCGCGCCCATGCCGCGCAGCGAGTGCGACGAGCCCTTGCCCACGTCGCCGTAGCCGCAGATAACGGCAACCTTGCCCGCAACCATCACGTCCGTCGCGCGCTTGATGCCATCAGCGAGCGATTCACGGCAGCCGTAGAGATTATCGAACTTCGACTTGGTCACCGAATCGTTGACATTGATTGCCGGAACCAGCAGCTTGCCCTGCTCCATCATCTTGTAGAGCCGATGCACGCCGGTGGTGGTCTCCTCGCTCACACCCTTCCACTCTTTGGCTACGTTGTGCCAGTGCTGAGGGTCCTCGGCGTAAATCTTCTTAAGCAGGTTCTTGATCACCTGCTCCTCGTGGTTGCCGCTCGGCGAATCCACCCACTTGTCGCCCTCTTCAAGCTCGTAGCCCTTGTGGATGAGAAGCGTCGCATCGCCGCCGTCGTCGACGATCAACTGCGGCCCCTTGCCGCCTTTGTGGCTCAGCGCGCGATACGTGCAGTCCCAGTAGTCCTCAAGCGTTTCGCCCTTCCAGGCAAAAACCGGCACGCCAGCCGCCGCAATCGCCGCAGCAGCGTGGTCCTGCGTGGAGAAGATGTTACAGCTCGCCCAGCGCACTTCGGCGCCCAGGCTGACGAGGGTTTCAATCAGCACCGCCGTCTGGATCGTCATGTGCAGCGAACCGGTCACGCGCACGCCCTTCAGAGGCTTTTCCGCCGCGTACTTGTTACGGATCGACATCAGGCCGGGCATCTCCTGCTCGGCAATAGTGATCTCCTTGCGGCCCCAATCGGCCAGGCTCATGTCGGCCACTTTATAGGCCAGATCGGTGACTTCCAGGGTGGTTGTTGCCATTTAGCGCTCCTTCTATCGACCCATCGTGATATGTTGATATGTACCAGAACCGGCCTGCGCCGTCAACCCGACCCATGCCCTCGCTTGTGAAAATCCTCCGCGTGGCCGCCGATCCCAACCGGCTGCGCATCTTGCTGCTGCTCAAAGCTGAGGAGCTGTCTGTGGCCGAGCTGCAGGAGATTCTGGTGATGGGCCAGAGCACCATCTCCACGCATCTTTCGCAGCTCAAACAAGCCGGCCTGGTGGAAGACCGGCGAACGGGCAAGAGCAATCTCTACCGCATGGGCAGCCCTGCGGGCGGCGGCGTTTTGGACGAGATTTTAGCTCGGGCAGAGAAGGAAATCCCCGAAGCCGCGCAGGACCGGGCGGCGATGTTGCGCGTAGTCCGCAAGCGGCAGGACAAGATGCGTGCCTTCTTCGATAGCGTAGCCGGCCGGCTGGGCCGCGATTACGTCCCGGGCAAATCGTGGAAGAGCATCGCCGAGGCGCTGCTGCGGCTGCTGCCGCCTCTGGCGATTGCCGACCTCGGAACCGGCGAAGGCGCCTTTGCTCTGCTGCTCGCCCAGCGCGCCCGCCGCATCATCGCCGTCGACTCATCCGCCAACATGATCGAAGTGGGCCGGGAGCAGGCGCAACGCAACGGAATTCAGAATGTCGAATTCCGGCTGGGCGACATGGAAGAACTGCCGATCGCGAATGCCGAGGTTGACCTCGCCTTTTTCTCTCAGTCACTGCACCACGCGCTGCACCCCGAGCGTGCTCTCGCCGAAGCCGCTCGGATTCTCGTCCCCGGCGGCCGCATCGTCATCCTTGACCTGGCACGGCACCGATTTGAAGAAGCGCGCGAGCTATATGCCGATGAGTGGCTGGGCTTCAGCGAAGCGGAACTCGAAGAGATGCTGGCAAAGGCAGGCTTCACTGATGTGGAAACGTCGATCGTAGACAAGGAAAACGAACCGCCGCAGTTCCAGACGGTATTGGCAGTGGCAACAAAGCTAATGTCAACGAGTGCTGGGTAACTCCTCGGGAACCATTCCAATCGTCTCCAGCCACGTCTCCACCAGCGCTGGCCATCGCGTGATCGGAAGTTTGGTCTGCCGCAGCCCGAATGCGTGATTGCCCTGCGCGTACAAATGCATCTCTGCGGGAACTCCGGCCTTCTTTAACGCAATGTAATAACTCAGCGAGTCATAGACACTGTCTATATGGTCATCTTCCGCCTGCAGCAAAAATGTCGGCGGCGTCTGGCTCGTCACATGAATATCGGGATTCAACCCAAGTTGCGCATCGGCCGTTGAAAGCCGATCCGGCGGAGGAATCGGAAACTTTTGGGTCCCCTGCGCCGCGTCCGATTCCGCTGCTGCGTACGACAAATGCCCCGGATAAATTGCGACGGCAAAATCAGGCCGGCAGCTCACCTGGTCGGCCGCATCAACAGCCGGGTAGAGGCGTTTCTCAAAATGCACGCTCATCGCCACAACTAAATGCCCGCCCGCTGAAAACCCGAGTACGCCGATCTTGTGCGGATCGATACGCCACTCCGCAGCGTGATAACGAACCAGCCCAACCGTTCTCTGCGCATCCTCGAGAGCCATGGGCGATTCCGGGTAGGGACCCGATTTTGGATAAGGCCCCACGTTGGTCACGCGGTATTTCAGCAGCACGCAGGCGATGCCCTTCGACACCAGCCAGTCGCACACCTCCGTGCCCTCAAGATCGATGGCCAGAATCTGATATCCACCGCCCGGAAAAACGACCACCGCTGCGCCCGTGTTGTTTCCCTTTGGCGAATAGACCGTCATCGTAGGCCGCGTCACATTTCTGATAGCCACCACCGGCCTGCCAGCGATCAAATCATTGCTTCCTGAAGTTTCGGCGATTTCCGGTCCCTTAACCGGCTGCGGATCAGGTGCGGTGCCTGGCCATATCTGCATTTGCGTCTGCCCTGGCGCAGGTTGCCAGACGCTCTGTTGCGCTCTTACGCCAGCAACGGCCAGCGCTACGCACAGCACAAGTTTTGATGGCTTCATGCCAATTCCTCGATGAGAACCGATAGTATGGATAACCGATAAGGAAACGCGTTCCGAGTATAGATCGTTCCGATTGCGAAGAGACTTCTTTGAGGAGGCTACTTTGATTACAAACCGCTCCGTACCTACCAACACCGTGCTCCCTCACATTTACTACCAGGATGTTGAGGAGGCGATCGACTGGCTGAGCAGTGCATTTGGCTTTGTGGAGCATTATCGGTACGGCGATCCCGTGAGCGGAGCCCAGCTTCGGGCCGAAGATGCCTGGATCATGGTTGCAACGGTGCGGGAACGTGGCAAGACTCCCAGAGAGCTGGGTTTCGGAACCCAGAGCCTGACGATTTTCGTCGAGAATGTCGAAGAACACTATGCAAGGTCCACCTCGGCAGGCGTAAAACTGCTCGAAGAACTGCATGAGACGGTCTATGGCGAGTTGCAATATGCGGCCGAGGATCTCGGTGGCCACAAGTGGCTTTTTTCCAGGCATGCGCGGGATCTAACTCCGGACCAGTGGGGTGCTATTGTGTCGAACGATAAAATGGCTCTGTGACCGCAGCCGTCTCAAGTGCGACCGTCGCATCCAAAGCATCCCGCCTCGCCCGCGCGCGTCGGACCGCGATACTGAAGGCCCTCGCCGATCCGCGCCGTTATGAACTGCTGGAATGCATCGCCGGTGCAAAGTGCCCGCTTGGTTGTGCTGACGCGTTGACGGCGCTCCGCATCTCCCCGGCTACGCTCTCGCACCACGTAAAGGAATTGAAAACGGCAGGTCTCATTGAAGTTCGCCGCGAGGGCAAGTTTGCATATCTAAGCCTGCGACCGGGGGTTCTGGCCGCTCTCGCCGGGAGCCTTATCGCCATGGAAACGACCAGCTGCCCGGTCCGCTAATTCGTAATCCCAAAAAATTTCCACAGGCAGAGTGAATCCTTTTCCTCGCTCCGATAATCAATTCGAGAGTCATCGAAATGTCGAACGGATGGCATTCGATCGGAGCAAAGAGAAATGAAGAACCTCCAGGGCAAAGTGGCGTTGGTTACCGGCGCATCGAAGGGTATTGGGTCGGCTATCGCCCGTGAGCTTGCGGCGCGCGGCGCGGCTGTTGCGGTCAATTATTCGGGCAGCAAGGCCTCCGCCGAAAAGCTAGTCGAAGAGATCAAGACCTCCGGTGGCAAAGCCATCGCCGTGCAGGCTAACCTCGTGGATTCCGAATCGATCGGCCCGCTGGTGCGCACCGTGGCCGGCCAGCTTGGTCCCATCAGCATACTTGTAAACAACGCTGGCGTTTACGAGTTCAGCCCGATTGAGGCAGTCACGCCTGCGCACTTTGAAAAGCAGTTCCGGCTCAATGTGCTTGGCCTGCTGCTCACCACGCAGGCTGCGCTCGAGCATTTTGATCCCAAGGGCGGCAGCATCATCAACATCGGGTCGGTTGCAGCCTCGGGCGTCGCTGCCGCTTCGGTGTACGCCGGCACAAAGGGTGCCGTCAATTCGATTACGGTTTCGCTCTCGAAAGAATTGGGACCGCGGCAAATCCGCGTCAATGCGCTCAACCCGGGCATGATCGAAACCGAGGGGGTGCAGGCGGCCGGATTCATCGGCAGCGATTTTCACAAGCAGGCAATCGCGGAAACTCCGCTTGGCCGCATCGGTCAGCCGAACGACGTTGCCTCGATCGCAGCCTTCCTGGCATCGGACGAAGCAGCCTGGGTTAACGGCCAGTTGATCAGCGCTTCGGGCGGCGCGCGTCTGTGATCGTTACGGCACGCTCCGCTGCGAGCAGCTGCTCTTTACGCTCCACGCCCCAGCGGTAGCCGGTGAGCTTGCCATCAGCGCCGACAACGCGATGGCACGGCACCACGAGCGCCACGCGATTGAGAGCGCAGGCGCGAGCCACGGCGCGCGTGGCGTTGGGCTCGCCCATCTCGCGCGCCAATTGGCTGTAAGTGCGCGTCTCTCCGCGCGGAATTTTGCGGAGAGCATTCCACACGCGAAGTTGGAAGACCGTCCCGCGCAAATCCAATTCTGTTGGAGTCTGATTTCGGATGAGATCATCGCCCTCACGAACTGTAGCCAGCGCCGCATCCACAAGCCGCGCCAGCGATGGATCGCGGCGCAGCGCAGCCGCGGGAAACTCGGTGCGCAGCGCGACCTCAGCCTCGGCCTTTGTTCCAGCAAGCGAAAGCCAGCAAAGGCCTCGCTCGGTCGCTCCGACAATGATCCAGCCGAACGGCGAAGGCGCTGCGCAAAACCCGATGCGCTCGCCCTTGCCGCCTTGGGCAAACCGCGCCAGCGTCATGCCCAGTTGCGCGCCCTCGTACGCGCGGCTCGAGGAGCCGAAGCCGGCTTCATAAATGGCATTGGTCACTGTGCTCCCTTTCCTCAGGTCATTTCGCAACTGGCTCGCACGCAGCGCGCGCTGATACTGCAGCGGACTCACGCCCATTTCACGCTTGAACAGCCGCTGCACCGTGAAGGGGCTTAAGCGGGCAATGCGGCCGAGTTCTTGAAGGCGAATGGGGCGATCGTGATGCTTCTCAATATAAGCACGAACCTCGTCCAAAGGATTGCCGTGCGCAGCACATTTCTTGCAGGGGCGAAAGCCGGCTGCCTGCGCTTCGTCAACAGTATGAAACAAGCGCACATTGGCGCGCAGCGGTTGGCGGCTAGCGCAGCCCGGCTTGCAGAAGACGCCCGTCGTCGTCACGCCGTAAACGAAGCCCGCGTTGCGGTCGCGGTCGACGATCTTCTGCCAGGCGGATTCGGGAATTATGTTCTGCGGTGGGCGGGTAGGCATGACGAGCTGCGTGGCGGTGTTCATAGACATCATAGTCGCGCATGCGCTGCTGCCGCGCACTCCGATTCTTGCGCGCAATTCGGGTTGTCCTTTGAAATTTACTTCGTGGCAGCCTGCAGATTTGCAGCTACGTGGGACAAAGGGTTGATCCTCTCCGCATGACCGCTGGGCCACTTAGTGGGAATCGGTTCGATCTTCGCGTTTGGCCATTGGGTCGGGATGAATTCGAATCTCGAATTCCTCCACGATGCGGGCAGTTGCGGAGAAATTAGGTAGGTGCGGCTCTCCGCAATGTGCCACGGGAATGCCTGGGCGTGCATCTGCGACGGCGTAACGCAATCTACCGAAATCTTGGGAGAGAGCCTGTTGCAGACAATCCATGCGGGATGATCTTGCTGATTTTTTCCTTTCTGGGTCGTCGCAGTCGTGTACTTACCTGACTGGCATAGCGCCACGCAGCCAGCGAGCAGGAACAACGCGAAAAACCAAATTCGCATCGCATCACCCCGCGTTCAGTGGCAAAAGTAGAGCAGCGTTCGAACGAACCAGATTAGCTCTACTGCAATACACCCCTTGCGCGCGCCAGATCCTCTTCCGTGTCCACGCCAATCGTGTCCCGCGGCGCATCGGCGACGTAAATCGCGATGCCATTTTCAAGCAGACGCAGCTGCTCCAGCTTTTCCAGCTTCTCAAGCGGCGAAGGCGGCAGCGACGCAAACCGCTCGAGCGCAGCCTTGCGATACGCGTAGATGCCTAGATGCTTGCGATAGCCGAAAAAGCCGGTTGCATCGCGGTCGAAGGGAATCGTCGCACGGGAAAAATAAAGCGCTCGGCCATCAAGCGCCGTGACGAGCTTCACGGCATTAGGGTTTGAGAACTCTTCCCGCGGGCAGCGCACGGCGAGCGTGGCCACTTCCACCTGCGACTGCTTGAAAAGATCAAGCAGCGGCGGAAAGAACTCGGCAGTTAGCGTTGGCTCGTCGCCCTGGATGTTGACGTAGATGTCAGCATCCATCTGCTTCGCCACTTCCCTTACCCGGTCCGATCCGCTGGCGCATGCGGGCGAGGTCATCACCACGGGGATTTTGCGTTCGCGGCACGCCTCGGCCACTTCGCTAGCATCGGTCGCAACCACCACCGGGTTCATCAGCCCGCTCGACTGCGCCGCGCGCCACACCCACTCCACCATGGGCCGGCCGCCGATGGGGCGCAGCACCTTGCGGCTAAGGCGCGTGGAGCTCAGCCGCGCCGGAATCACGCCCATAATCCGCAATGGACTCATGAGGCCGAGTGTACAGGAGCGGGGA
>JASIJW010000166.1:0-2677 GCA_030050035.1 Acidobacteriaceae bacterium
GAGTGCTGGCGCTATCGCGCACGCAAGCAGACCAGCCCGTTTGAGCATCGATCGAGCTCCTTCAGTCATTGGTTGGCGGCCGCGCCAACCAGGGCGATGCCGTTTCCTACTCACTTGGATGCGTTTCTTGCCGCTTTCGTAAGCATCTCGAACGGTATCATCGTCTTATGAAACGGGTTCTGCTTTCGTGGAGCAGCGGAAAAGACAGTGCCTGGGCGCTTCACAAGCTGCGCCGGGATAGCGGCATCGAGCTCTGCGGGCTAATCACCACGATCAACAGTGAATTTGACCGCGTGGCCATGCACGGCACGCGCCGCACGGTTGTGGAAGCGCAGGCAGCCGCGGCCGGGCTGCCGCTGTGGGCAGTTCCGCTGCCCTGGCCCTGCTCCAATGAGATTTATGAAGAACGCATGGCGGCGCTCTGCAGCCGCGCGGTTGCGGAAGGCATTGACGCAGTGGCCTTCGGCGACCTTTTTCTTGAAGACGTGCGCGCCTATCGCGAGCGCCAGCTTGCGCCCACGGGTTTGGAGCCGCTGTTTCCGCTCTGGAAGATTCCCACGGCTGCGCTGGCTCGGCAGATGATCGAGGCTGGGCTGCGGGCGCGCGTTGCCTGCGTGGATACCGAGAAGCTTCCGGCTGAATTTGCGGGCAGGGAATTTGATGAAAGGTTTTTAGAGGAATTGCCAGCGGAGGTGGATCCCTGCGCCGAGCGGGGCGAGTTCCACACATGCGTTTACGCAGGCCCGATGTTCTCGGCTCCGCTGCCGCTCAGGAACGGAGAGATCGTAACCCGCGACCGGTTTGTCTTTGCAGATTTTGTGTTGCCGGCGGAGTGAGAGGCGAAGCCCGCCTGCCTGAAGCAAGCTGGGCAGGGTGCTAGACCATCACGGACTCGATGCGCTCCACATGAATTGTCCGGGAGCTGTTGTCGAGCCGGCCGGTGATGGTCACATCTTTGCCTTCAAAGGACTGCGCCTGCTCGGGGTCGTCGAGGCGGAAGACCTGGCCGGAGCTGTCGCGCAGCATGAACTGCTCGCCGTTGCGCTCGACCGTTCCGCGGAACATTGCCGTCTGCGTCTGCTGAACCTGCGACTCCGGAGCCTGCGATTGGGTCAGAACTGCGCCGGACCCCGCGGTGTTGCCGAAAAAGGGGCTGCCCCATGCCAGCGCACAGACAAACACAAACGCGGTGAAAGCAATGCAAAGAATCAAATCGCGCTTGATGAGCTGCATAGGCAACCTCTCAGGGTACATATGAGATTGCTGGGAGCACGGAACGGGTTGCCATACAGCACGCCCGCCCTCTGTACTTCTGCCAGGTACAGGGATAGATGCAGCCGGGCTGCTGAAGTATGCCGGGGGGCTGTGAAAAACGGATGAATCTCAAGCGCTAGGTCGAGAGCAGATTTTCGATCCGCTGCGGAAATCCCGATGAAAGCGGCTTATTGCTGCTCACTGGAGACGCGCAGCCGGCGTGCCAGCGCCCATTTCAGCTCTTCAATGCCTTCGCCGGTGACCGCGGAAATAGCGTGGAACTCGAGCTTTTTCCGCTTGATATGGGCGCGGAGCTTCTTTAGTTTCTCGGGGTTGGCAACGTCGATCTTGGTGGCGGCGACGATCATGGGCTTTTCGGTTAGCCCGCCATCGCCAAAGCGGGCCAGCTCATTGTTGATGACCTTGAAGTCCTCGACCGGATCGGGCCGGCCAGAGGCGTCGGAGACATCGACCAGGTGGACCAGCAGGCGTGTGCGCTCAATGTGGCGCAGGAACTGCGTTCCAAGACCCGAGCCCAGGTGCGCGCCTTCGATCAGGCCCGGCACGTCGGCGACCACGAACGACTCCTGGTCCGGCTCTTCGCCGACCGTCACCACGCCAAGGTTCGGCTCGAGCGTGGTGAAGGGATAGTCGGCGATCTTGGGCCGGGCTGCGGAGATGCGTGCGATGAGCGTGGATTTCCCGGCGTTTGGGTAACCGACCAGGCCGACATCGGCGAGCAGCTTTAGTTCCAGCCGGTAGATGCGCTCCTCGCCCGGACGGCCCAGCTCGTGCTCGCGCGGCGCCTGATGCGTGCTGGTGGCAAAGTGCTGATTTCCACGGCCGCCACGCCCCCCGCGGGCGATTACGATGCGCTCGTCGGGCTCGCGGAAGTCGTGCACCAGCTCACCGTTTTCGGCGTCGTAGAGAGCTGTGCCCACCGGCACCTGCAGCGTGACGGAGTGGCCGTCCTGCCCGGTGCAGTTCGAGCCCATGCCGTGCTCGCCGCGCTGCGCCTTGTGCTCGGGGTTATAGCGGAAGTGAATCAGCGTGTTGTGCCGCTGGGTAGACTCCATGTACACGTCGCCGCCGCGTCCGCCGTCGCCGCCGGAGGGACCGCCGCGGGGCACAAACTTCTCGCGCCGGAAGGCCATGCAGCCGTTGCCGCCGTCGCCGGCCTTCACTCGAATTTTGGCTTCATCGATGAACATGAGGCTCGATGCGAGCGCATTTGGCAGAGGCGCCGGGGCTCGCTCAGTGCATGGCGACAATAAAGCGCCAACCTTCCAGTGTATCGAATGGGATGCGAGCCTAGAGATGCGAGCTTAGAGATGCGGGCCTGAAGTTGTTCGCTGCACCGGTCTCGTAGGTGGTGACTTACCGGGTCCCCGTTGGCGAACTTACGGTTGCGTGCCTGGAAATT
>JASIJW010000020.1:0-3872 GCA_030050035.1 Acidobacteriaceae bacterium
ACCCACCAGAACAATGGTTGCGCGACGTTGTCTTGGTACCGGATCCTGACCAAGCTATCATCAATGTACAGACGCCTTAAGAGCCTCCAGCCAGCCGAGGCGAAGGTCTATGCTCAGTCTTTGTTGAAGAAAAGGGAGGATAGGTGGATCGCAGGGATTTCGTATTTGGATCGGCAGCTGCTTTCGCGTCGCAGTCATTGACGAAAATGGATTCAAACATCCTCGCCGGGGCTTGCAGACCTGGGAATCGCATTGAAGATCAATGTTGTGTGATGGTATGGACAAGCATAGCGAAAACCCCACTCCTTCATTCCCGGACTACCGTCACTTTGCCGCCAGCGGCCGGCTGCGAGAAAAGATAGAGATAGCCAACGCGAAGGACGGCAATGGACTGCTTCGTAGGAAGCGATCACATCGTCTTCGCCGCGCTTTTCGTTCCACAGCTAAGATGATCCGCGCGGCGCCCCTGAGCGAGCATGCCCGGAAAGAGCGGCCGATGTGTGCCTCATTTGCCGGTACACGGATGCGCAATCGTAGTGCGGGTAGCCGGCAGTGGCACCCATCTTCACAGGTGCGACGGCTTGCTCGTGGGCACATGATCGGAGCCGAGAGGGCCCGGGCCGATGACCAGCATCTGTGCGCCGGTCGCTGGAAGGCGAAACCCTGATGCGGGTTGACAGCCGCGGCAACTTTGGAGACCACACTCACGCCATTGAAATTTCCCTTCTGTTGACTGTGGCGGTGAAAAACTGCTACTGCACTCGCAATCCTGATTTCAAACTCGATTCTGTGCCCACGTCGTTAGTGGTCACGTGCCGGCTTCTTCATCGATCAAGTTACCGATCTACATTTCCTCCTGTAAACTGGTGGGACGCGGGCCACGCTGCAAAGCAAGCTCAATCCGAATAGGAGGCAACCCTGCAAGATGGCCGTTCGTCTGAAAGACATCGCTAAGGATCTGGGGCTTTCTGTCGTCACCATTTCCAAGGTGCTTCGCGACCATCCTGATATCGGAGAAGAGACCCGCAAGCGCGTCCTCAAGCGGATCAAAGAGCTGAATTACCAACCCAACCTTGCCGCGCGCGCCCTGATCACCGGCCAGACATGGACGATCGGTCTCGTCGTGCCGGACCTGCTGCATCCCTTCTTCGCGCAGATCGCCAAGGAGATTTCCGCCGAAGTTCGAAGAAAAGGCTATAGCCTCTTCATTTCGTCGTCCGACGACGATGCTGCGTTGGAGCAGCAGGAAATCGCCCAGTTGCTAGCGCGTCGTGTCGATGTCCTGCTCATCGCCTCCACGCAGTGGGCGACAGAAAGTTTTCGGCGCATCGCGGAGCAGAAGATCCCATACGTTCTCATCGATCGCCAATTTCCAGGGATCGCGGCAAATTTCGTGGGCGTCGATGACCACGCGATCGGATTCTTGGCGACCTCGCACCTGATCGAGCAGGGATGCCAAAGGATAGCCCACTTGCGTGGGCCGGAGATCAGCACCGCCGTTGGTCGGCTCGGCGGATTTCGCCAGGCGCTGGCGGCGGCAGAGATGGAGCCGCTTCCTGGCCACATCGTCTCCATCGGCAATTCCGGCGACCATAGCGGCGAGCTCGGCGGACATGAAGCGATGAAGAAGTTGCTTGCTGAAAAAACGCACCCGGATGGTATCTTCTGCTTTAATGACCCCGCGGCGCTGGGGGCAATGCGTGCGATTCTCGACGCCGGTCTGCGTATCCCCGACGATGTGGCCGTAGTTGGGTGCGGGAACTTGTCCTATTCGGATTTTCTTCGCGTGCCGCTGAGCTCTGTGGATCAGGGAAGCAGGAGCATCGGCAAGACGGCGGCGAGCATGGCGTTGAAACTAGCTCGCAACAAAGAAGCGCGCCGGTCGAACACCGAGCTTATTCAACCGCATCTGGTGGCACGGGCGTCCAGCCTTCGAAACGGTACCGGCGCAGACGCGTAGCCTCCCGCCCCAGCGGCTTTTCAGCCTGAAGAATATTACCCCGGACGTCGAACTTTCACAAAATAAGCGGTGTCACAGTGCCTGCATGAGAACCCGAGGTACGGGCTGACTTGCTGCTCCCTATGCCGCGAATGTAAACAGGAATAGCACACGCCGCTGTGCACCTGTCACACATTGGCTCACACGGGATGCGACCAGGGTCAGCCATGATTATTCGGAGATTCCCGTGAGCGCTCTATCAGTCTGCGTTGAGCTCCTGGTGCCGAAGCGGCTTCTCGAGCAGTTCATCCGCGAACAAGCGGGTCATCTGAAGAACACGACCCTGGTTCTGGTCGATGGCGTCCGCATATCGGATCTCTTTCTGGCGGAGATCGAAGAAACGATCGAGAAACATCCGCACTCTGTCGAGTACGTACGCGGCGTCGATAACACAGAGCTTCAGGTTTCAGTTGGTTAGTATTCACCTAGGCATCGCGCGTCGCAACTCTTCAGTGCAGCACGCCAAGGTGCGAGGTTTAGCACATTGTCCGGGCTGTCGGGGATGTTAACCTCCCTGTAAGGATCGTCGACGGAGCATTTGTTCGAGACCTGAGGAAGCTGTGACGCAACGAAAGCGCAAACGGCGAGACCAATTACTGTCGATATGGCCGCGCTTTGATGCAAAACGCACGAGAGAGGCGCACGGCGATCTCGGTCTTCTGCTCGAAAATCTTGTAAACGTGTCGGCGCCCGTTGGATCCAGCCATTTCGATCGGCTTCATCAATTTGCCAGGGCTGCGGATCGGCCTTTCCCCGTCAAATCGCTTTCAGAAAAGCTAAGAGCTTCCGTAGCCCCTCAGGGAGACACACTTTCGGAAAAATCGGCGACAAAATTGAAGCCATCATTTGTAATTACCCGACCCTGCGGTGGTGGATGGAGGTAGATGGCCTCGTTGTGGACGAAGTCCAGGACAAGCTCAACGAGCTTTCCCAATTTGACCGTGTGGCGGGAGCTCTCTTGGTCAAGCACTGGAACGCGGGGAGGTTAGCAAAACAGTCTTTGGTTGAAATTGCAGAAGCACTCGATCGGGAAGGGTTCCAGTTGAAGGGCGACTTGCAGCCGGCGGATTGGAAGCAGATCGCGCATCATAATCAGAAACACGGTCGAAACGCGATCGGAAGTTTTGCCACGGCTGTTGCCGATGCCCGTTTTGTACGCGGTGTCCGGCGGCGTCTTTATCTGGCCCGCAAACGCTACCAAAAGGCCCTTTGCAGGACTCAATCTCTCGAAATCGGGGGTTAGCTTGTCCAACGTAATCTGGTGGACAGATTTCGGGTTGTAATTATTCGCATGTAGCTACAAGAGTTAGATCTCAGGAAATGTCCAGCATCTTTCTCGGCTCCCGCCGGAGATTGTTCTCTCCCCTTCAAAATCCCAAAATCGTAATTAAGTTATCGGGTGCGAATCTCCCAAAAGGCCTATGGGAGATTCGCACCTGAAATTTCTCAGCGATGGAGGCGGATGACTAAAGGAAGCCCTGAACTCACAATCCTCCGGACGCCGATATCGGCGTTGCGGCCGAACCCAAACAACCCCAGAACGCATAGCAGAAGGCAATTTCGAAAAATCGCCGATTGCATCCGCAAGTTCGGCTTCCTGATCCCGGTGCGGCATTTCAGCGCTTATTTTTGCGTGAATGTCCCCATTCGATTGGCTATTATCTACTCAATCCAGGAGAGTTGGCGCGACTGCATCATAGACGCCATGAACGAAGAAACAGGGAATGCTCTATTGCGGAACAGGGAATTCCAAGTGTAATCGGAGTCGTGAACAGGGGAAAATCGCAGGAGTGCCGGCACGATTATGCACCTAATGGTTCACACAACCGCCGGCGAAGCTGTCCGCGAAACGCAGGTTATCCCGATCCCCAGA
>JASIJW010000167.1:0-3884 GCA_030050035.1 Acidobacteriaceae bacterium
CTTTCCAGTCTCGGCGATTTCGCACGCGCGCAAAGCGGCATTGAGCCGAAGATCGACTACTTCGCCACGTCGCTGCCCAACTTTATGCTCTTCGACGACGATCTCGGAAGGCGCAATCGCATCGAGTGCACTTTCCTCAGCGCGCTCGCGAATCTTGGCGTTGGCGATAGCGGTTCCGCGCAGCGGCAGCTCAAGCAGGTCCTCGCTGACGATCCCAACCATCTCGCCGCGCTTGAGATTGCGCGCTGGAGCGGATCCGGAATACACTTCGTGCCTGCAAAGGTTGAAGTCGAATCCCTTCCATGACAGCGCCCATTTCCACTTCCGCCGCCGTAGGCCCGCAGGGCGATGCTTCGCTGCGCACAGTGTACCTGTGGCTTGCTGCCGCCTCCGGTGCGCTGGGCGGTCTGCTCTTTGGCTACGACTGGGTCGTCATCGGCGGCGCCAAACCCTTTTACGAAATTTATTTTCACCTCGCCTCGCCCGAACTGCAGGGCTGGGCAATGAGCTGCGCGCTCATCGGCTGCCTCGCCGGTGCCGTCGCTGCAGGCCGCCTCAGCGACCGCTTCGGAAGAAAGCTCCTGCTCACGTTATCCGCGATGGTTTTCGCGGTCTCGTCGCTGGGCACCGGGTTGGCCGCACATTTTGCCGTCTTCGTTGTCTGGCGTATTCTGGGCGGCTTCGCCATCGGCCTCGCATCCGGCGTCTCGCCCATGTACATCGCGGAGATTTCGCCCGCCCGCATGCGCGGCCGTCTGGTTTCGCTCAACCAGATGGCCATCGTCATCGGCATCCTGCTTGCGCAAGTGGTCAACTGGCTCATCGCCCGACCGGTGCCTGCCGGAGCCACCGCCGCCCAAATCCTCGCCTCGTGGAATGGCCAGTCCGGCTGGCGCTGGATGTTCGGCGTCACCGCGATTCCTTCGCTACTCTTTCTCGCTGCCACGCTCTTTATTCCTGAAAGCCCGCGCTGGCTGGCGACAAAGGGGTGCAATGAAAAAGCGCTGGGAGTTCTCAAACGCCTCGGCGGCCAGGCTTACGCGCGCCAGGTCATGGACGAATTCCACCAGGCCAGCGGCGAGCAGAACAGCGTCTCACTATTGCGCGAGCTTGCCCACCCCGGCGTAGCTCGTGCGCTCGTTCTCGGCCTCGTGCTCGCTGTTCTTCAGCAGTGGTGTGGCATCAACGTTATCTTCAATTACGCGCAGGAGATTTTCGCCGCTGCCGGTTACCAGATCTCCGGCATCCTCTTCAACATTGTCATCACCGGCGCGGTCAACGTGGTCTTCACTGTGCTCGCGCTGGTTACCATCGATCGCTTCGGCCGCCGCTTCTTGCTGCTTACCGGCGCCACCGGTCTCGTTTTCATTTACGCGATCCTTGGCGCGCTTTATCATCTCCACTTCCACGGAATCCCGATGCTGGTGCTCGTGCTTGCCGCCATCGCCTGCTACGCCATGTCACTTGCGCCCGTCACCTGGGTTGTCATCTCGGAAATCTTCCCCAACCGCATCCGCGCTCAAGCTGTTTCCGTCTCCGTCACCGCGCTCTGGATCGCCTGCTTCATCCTTACTTACACCTTTCCTCTGCTGAATGCCGCTATCAGCACTGCAGGCGTCTTCTTTCTTTACGCAGCCATCTGTCTTGCCGGTCTGCTGTTTCTCTTTCGTCGCCTGCCGGAAACACGCAACCAATCGTTGGAAGAGATTGAAACCAGCCTCAGGGGCGCCGAATAAAAATGGAAACTATGCACGCACAATTCATCGCTGCTTGGCACCGCCGCTTTTCCTTGCCGGGAAATCCTCTTGCCTTGGTTCTCGCCATTTTCTGCTTCAGCAGCCTGGCCTTCGCGCAACAGGTAAACGTCGTGCTCGACGGCAATGCCGCCGGCCGCACCTTCGACGGCCTTGGCGCAGCCAGCGCCGGAGCATCATCGCGCCTGCTCTACGACTATCCTGAGCCGCAGCGCAGCCAGATTCTCGACTACCTTTTCAAGCCCGGCTACGGTGCATCATTGCAACGGCTCAAAGTTGAAGTCGGCGCCGACGTAAACTCTACCGATGGCTCCGAGCCCAGCTTCATGCGCACCCCATCCGACCACGACTCCACGCGCGGCTACGAGTGGTGGCTGATGGTGGAAGCGCATAAGCGCAACCCAAACATCATTCTGGAAATTCTTCCCTGGGGTGCGCCTCGCTGGGTTGATCCAACGCAGGATTCAGCGCCTGGGGCAAAACTCACGCTCTATACGCCCCAGATGGCTGCCTACATGGCGGAGTTCATCAAGGCGACCAGGCGCGATTACGGCCTCAACATCCGCTATGTCGGCTTGTGGAATGAAAAAGTTTACGACCTCGCTTACCTGAAGGAGCTGCACCACGAGCTCGTCGAAAATCATCTGGCGACAAAGATCGTCTGCTGCGATGAATACCCCGGTGAAGGCGCAGGACAATGGGCCATCGCCGGCGACATATTGAAAAATCCCGAGGTTGCCCAGGACATAGCCGCAATCGGCGTGCACTATCCCAAGCTGAACGGCAAAATCACCACCACTGAAGCTGCGCGCCGCACCGGCAAGCCGCTCTGGTCAAGCGAAGACCAGCCCAACGGCGGCGGCGGACCGTTCATCAGCCGCGATTGGCCCGTCGGCGGCCGCATTCTGGCTCATCTCTATAACCAGAACTACCTCGAAGGCACGCTCACAGCCACCGAGATCTGGAGCCCCGTCACTTCCTACTACGACATTCTCGCAGCGCCCAACTCTGGCCTCATGTATGCCAACACTCCGTGGTCCGGGCACTACGATGTGCAGGGCGCCATCTGGGCAACGGCTCACACCACGCAGTTTGCGCAGCCGGGATGGCAATACCTCGATTCCGCGTCCGGTTCTCTTCCCGGTGGAGGAACCTACGTCTCTCTCCGTTCACCCGATAGAAAAAGCTGGAGCGTAATTCTCGAGACCATCGCCGCAAATCATCCACAGAGCGTCTCCTTCCGCATCGCCGGCGGTCTCGCCGCAACCACTGTCCACATCTGGGAGACCAACAGCGCACGCACCTTCGAGCACATCGCCGATATCAAGCCTGTAAACGGTGCTTTCGCCTACACATTCGAACCCGGTTCTCTCTATTCGCTCACCACAACCAGCGGCCAGGGCAAAGGCGCCGCACAGCCGCCATCAGCAGCGCCGTTCCCGCTGCCCTACGAAGACAACTTCGACAACACGCCGCTCACGCGCGCGCCGAAGTATCTTTCCGACCAGGACGGAGCCTTCGAGGTGCATCGCTGCGCAGACCGCCCCGGCCGCTGCCTCGAACAGGTCATCGCCACGCCTCCGATTCCCTGGGGACCCTTACCCGATCCCTTCACGCTTGCGGGCGACGCGTCCTGGACCGACTATTCCGTTTCCGCCGACGTTCGCTTTCTCTCCACGTCCGCGGCAACGCTGATGGGCAGGATCGACTCCGCCGATGTCTTCAGAGATGGCCACGCCCGCTGGCCAAGCGGTTACATCTTGCGCGTGCAGCCCAATGGCGCATGGCAACTGTTGTCTGCCGAATACAAAAAGCCGACTGTTACGCTCGCCTCCGGCACGTCCATGTTCGATCGTGCGAAATGGCACCACCTCACCTTGCGCTTTCAAGGCAAGCGCATCGTGGCCTCTCTCGATGGCGCCCAGCTCACCGCGATCGATGACGCATCGCACACCCACGGCATGTTTGCCCTGGGCAGCGAGTGGGGGCGCACCCAGTTTGATAACCTCAGAGTCACACCGTAACTACTGCCGTCAATAAGTTGGCGGTAAGTGTGACCGTATGAGCAAAGAAAAAAATCAAAATCCTACGGGCATCAAAGAGATTGCCAGACTTTTGGGAATCTCGATC
>JASIJW010000168.1:0-2538 GCA_030050035.1 Acidobacteriaceae bacterium
GCGCTTTCGCTTCACGACGCAGCAAATTGGTTGGCGGTTCGCAGTTCCGATTTGCGATTGGTGTTGGGCGACGAGAGACCGCTGGACATGTGCTTCAATCTGCCGGTGCACCGGCTTCCTTCGCCTCGTGAACTTCCACGCTGGACAATCCGAACCGCTCCTGCAGCACGCACAGGCTCAAAAGGTACATCAGCAACTGGTCAAAGGCTGTCCGTGCGCCCGCATCCATCTCCGGCAGCCTGTCGAGCAGAGCCACTATCGCTTTCTGACTGAAGAAGGGGATGGACCGCATGGTTTCGCCGCGCAGCGTGTCCTGCACGAGCGTCTGGAACGTATCATCGGGATTCAGCGTTGCCGGCGGGCTCAGGAACGGATGCTTCTGCCGCTTGTACACGGTCTCGGTGATCACGTCTTTCACCGCTTCGCGCAACACATACTTCTCGGTCATTCCGCGAATCTTTTGATTCACAGGCTGATTGGCAATCAGCGTGACCAGCTTGTGATCGGGAAAAGGAACACGGCCCTCGATCGAGTGCGCCATCTCCATGCGGTCACCGAGCATGGTCAGAATGTATCCAGCCATCACCGTCTTCGACCACAGATACAGTGACTGGTGCAGCGGATCGCGTCCCTTCAACTGCCGCAGAACATCTGTATCGTCCACGATGTTGTATTCGCCTTCGCGGTGCCCATACTTCTGCTGAAACCAGCCGGCGAAGAGCGGCCGCAGCTTGACCGCCCGCGACGAAAACGTTTCAATCCACGATGGCACGTAGCCCAGCACTCGCTTCAACGCGTCCAGATTCCCGATCTCTCCGTCGGGCAGAAGCAGGCCGCGGCTCACGGTGTTGTTCTCGTCAAGCCAGCGAAGCAGCTCGTTGATCGCATCCGGGTCCTGCCCTTCCTGGTTGTAGAGCAGCATATCCCGCCTGAAATGCGGATATCCGGCCAGGATCTCGTCCGATCCCTCTCCTGTGAGCACTACTTTGTAGCCTGCATCGCGCACGGCGCGGCTCAGCAGAAACTTGGCCACGCCGTGGGCATTCACGCAGGGCGTCTCGGCTTGTGCGATTGCATCGGCGAAGGCGTCCGCGAGATCCCGTTGGCCGATGGGGACCGTATAAAACTCCGCGCCGACTTTGGCCGCCATCTCCCGGGCGATCGGGCCTTCGTCGTAGGCCTCATGTTCAAATGTCAGCGTGAAGGCCTTGATCGGCTCGGGATGATGGCGGGCTGCCAGTCCCAGCACAGCGCAAGAGTCGAGCCCGCCGCTCAGGTAGACGCCCACGGGCACGTCGGCCCGCAGCCTGATGCGCACAGACTCCTCAAGCGCTTCGCGGAACTCGGCCGCATACTCGGCATCGCTGCGCGCGGGCGCGGTCTTGTCCTTGGCCGGATAGTTGAAATCCCAGTACTGGTTCAGTTGCACATGCTTGTCGGTGACCAGCATGTAGTAGCCGGGCGGGACCAGCAGCACGCCGTCATACAGGGTTCGCATCTGGTGTCCGCCGTTGCTCACGGAGTGGAACACACTCTCTTCGTCCCACCGCGCGGGCACGCCTGCGGCGAAGAGCGCCTTCACCTCGGAAGCGATGTAGAGCGTCTCATCCACCCATGCGTAGAAAAGCGGCTTGATCCCGAAGCGGTCGCGCGCGGCAAAGAGCCTGCGACGGTTCTCATCCCACAGCACGAGAGCGAACTCGCCGCGCAGATGCTCCATGCAATGCACGCCGAAGTCCTCATAGAGGTGCAGCGCGATCTCGCTATCGGATTTCGTGCTCAGCCGGTGGCCGCGTCGCTGCAGCTCCTGTTGGATCGCTTCGTAGCCATAAAACTCGCCGTTCACCACGATCCGCGTCCGGCCGTCTTCGCTGGCGATGGGCTGGTCGCCGGCGGCGAGGTCAATGATGCTGAGCCGGGCATGACCCAGCCCCACGCGGCGGTCCGGCGACAGCCAATGCCGCTGCCCGTCCGGCCCGCGATGAAAGAGCGACCGCGTAGCCCGCTCGAGCCTGGCCGCATGTACCGGCTCACGCCGGGAATACACACCCACAATTCCGCACATGGCGTGATCCTCCGCAAAAGGTTCTTATGACTGCGAAACGGAGACTTCCCTCAGGAGGGGTGAGCAGTGGTGAGGGTCGTCGTGCGGATTGTCTCACAAATTGGCTCTTACAGCCATAAGAAGAGCGAGGATCGAGTTTGCGAAGATCGGTGCCGCAAAATCGGCTTTATCTGGCACGATCAGGCGTTTTCAATTTTTTTTCATTTTCAAGAATTCGGCGGTGTCAGCGGCGCTGGCGGGGTTAGCGGCGTTAGCGGTGCTTCTCCCGGCCGCGATCCGTGCGGGGTGGGTGCGTAGCCTCTCGGCTCGGATTTTGCCGCAAACCTTCAAGGCCGCGTTCGAAGATCGCTGAGTGCTTCGAGTGTAGGGAAATTGGCGTTAATTTCCGGCAATGTTTGGGTGGGATTTTTTCGCTTATTCAGGGTGTCAGCAATAATGCCATGACCCGAGGTTGCGCCTGGTAGTGAGAACAT
>JASIJW010000169.1:0-2905 GCA_030050035.1 Acidobacteriaceae bacterium
CTTCTCCTGCACGATGGTGGCGAGCTCGGCGGCAGTCATCTGGAAGCCGCCGTCGCCAGCGACCACCCACACGTCTTTTTCCGGGCAGGCAAACTTGGCGCCAATGGCCGCAGGCAGCGCGAAGCCCATCGTCCCCAGACCGCCAGAAGTGATGAGGCTGCGCGGCTTCTCGTGGTGGAAGTACTGCGCCTCCCACATTTGATGCTGGCCCACGTCGGTGACGACAACTGCATCGCCGCCGGTGATGCGCCAAAGGTCGTGCATTACGTGCGCGGCGTACAGATGGCCTGAATCTGGCAAATTCTTGATGTCGCGCACAGCCACTGCGCCCTTGCTTGCCTCAATGGTCTTGAGCCACGCCGAGCCGTTGCGCCCCCCTTGACCGCGAGAACTGACCCGCGGCAGCAGTTCTTCCAGCACTTCGCGCAGGTCGCCAATCAGCGCCACGTCCACTTTGACGTTCTTGTTGATCTCCGCCGGATCGATCTCGATGTGAATCTTCTTTGCCTTGAGAGCGTAGTCGGTGAGCTTGCCGGTCACGCGATCGTCAAAGCGCATGCCGCAGGCGATCAGCAGATCGGCTTCCTGAATGGCATGGTTCACCCACGCTTCACCATGCATGCCCATCATGCCCAGGTTCAGCTGATGTGATGCCGGGAAGCCGCCGAGTCCGAGCAGCGTAAGCGCAACGGGTATCTGTGCCCGCTCTGCGAGCGCGCGCACCTGCTCCATGGCGCCCGACTCCGTCACGCCGTGGCCGGCCAGGATCACGGGCCGCTTCGAATTGCGAATCAATTCGGCAGCCTGATCGAGCCCTGACTTCTCGACATTCAGCATCGGGTGCGGCCGATAGAGGCGCGGCTTTGCCGCTGCAAAATCAAAGATCGCCGTGGCCTGTTGCGCGTCCTTCGTAATGTCGACAAGCACCGGACCTGGCCGGCCGCTGCGCGCGATCTGGAAGGCCTGGCGCAGCACCTGAGCAAGCTCCTCGACCTTGCTGACGAGAAAGTTGTGCTTGGTCACCGGCAGAGTGACGCCGGTAATGTCCACTTCCTGGAATGCGTCCGTGCCCAGCACTTTGCTCGGCACGTTGCCTGTGATGCAGACGATGGGAATCGAGTCGAGCATCGCCGTCGCAATGCCGGTGACCAAGTTCGTTGCACCGGGGCCGCTGGTGGCAACGGCCACGCCGACTTTTCCCGAAGCGCGCGCGTAGCCGTCTGCCATGTGCGCTGCGCCTTGCTCATGGCGCACCAGCACATGATGAATGGGAAATTTGCGCAGCGCGTCGTAAGCCGGCAGAATGGCGCCACCGGGGTAGCCGAAGACCGTGTCAACGCCCTCGCCGACCAGCGTGGCCCACAGAATCTCCGAGCCGGTCAGACGCGTCGGCGCGGTGAGATGTGCGTTCGATGATTGCGTGCTCGCGTTGCTTTTGGCTGCCATCCTCTGCTCCTTGTCGAACCGATGGAGATGATATTCGAACTCAGTGCTTATGTCGTTGCGCCTTCTGAGGCCGACGTGACGCGATCCACATACTTGCGGAAGACGCCCTTGGGCCAGCGCAATGCTGGAGCCTTGAAATCCTTGAGCCGCTTCTTCATCTCCGCATCGCTGATCTCCAGGTTGAGCGTGCGATTGCGAATATCGAAGTGAATAATGTCGCCTTCGCGCACCGCGGCGATGGGCCCGCCGACAAATGCTTCTGGCGCAACGTGCCCGGCTGTCATGCCGCGCGTCGCTCCGCTGAAGCGGCCATCGGTCATCAGCGCCACAGAATGACTGAGGTCCGGCATGCCGCTGATGGCCGCCGTTACCTGCAGCATCTCGCGCATGCCCGGGCCGCCCTTGGGGCCTTCGTAGCGAATCACAATCACGTCGCCCGGCTTGATGCCGCCCGACTGAACGGCCTTGAAGCAATCCTCTTCGCAGTCGAAAACGCGCGCCGGGCCGCGGTGCTCATAACGGTCGGCTGCGGCTACCTTCATCACGCAGCCCTCGGGCGCGAGATTTCCTTTCAAGATCACCAATCCGCCATTCGGCTTGATCGGCTTCTCGAAGGTGTGGATGACGTCCTGGCCCGGTGTTTCCTTGGCCAGCGCAGCTTCTTCGGCAAGAGTCTTGCCGCTGATGGTGAGTGTTGAGCCATCGGCATGGCCCGCATCAATCATGCGTTTGGCCAGCAGCCGCGAGCCACCCGCTTCCTGGTAATGCGATGCCATGTATTTGCCGGCTGGAGTTAAATCGCAGATGAAGGGCGTGCGCTTCGAGATCGCGTCGAAATCGTCGATGTTCAGCGCGATGCCCATCTCGCGCGCAATGGCGAGCAGATGCAGCACCGCATTGGTCGATCCGCCGCTCGCCGCTACGCTGGCAATGGTGTTCTCAAGCGATTTGCGCGTGATGATCTGCGACGGTCGCCGGTTGGCGCGAACAGCGTCCATCAGCATGCGGCCCGCGCCGCGCGTGGCTTCTTTTTTGTTCGGCGCTGTGGCCGGCACTCCGGAAAGCTCAATGGGCGAAATGCCCAGAATCTCCGCGCTCATGGCCATGGTGTTGGCCGTGAACTGGCCGCCGCAGGCGCCCGCGCCGGGACAGGCATGTGCTTCGAGCGCTTCCAGCTTTGCGTCGTCAATCAGCCCCTTGGCATGCGAGCCGATACCTTCGAACACGTTCTGAATGGTGATGTCGATTTTCTCGCCGTGGAGACCATCCACCTTGCCCGGCGCAATCGAGCCGCCGTAGAGCATCATGCCGGGAATATCGAGGCGGCACAGTGCCATGATGATGCCGGGCATGTTCTTGTCGCAGCCGCCAATGCCAACGAGGCCGTCGAAGAGGTTGCCGCGCGCGACCAGTTCGATGGAGTCGGCGATCACTTCACGCGACACGAGTGAGGCCTTCA
>JASIJW010000170.1:0-7026 GCA_030050035.1 Acidobacteriaceae bacterium
AAAGCCTCGGCGTCAAAGCTGTATGACGAGAGATTTAACTCCTGCGGCACGTCCGGTTCGATCGTCGCCGATCCTGGTTTTTCTGGAGGCTTTTGTGCAGTGATGCTACGCGTCTCGTGGAGAAACCCGAAAGGCTGTTTCCTCGGGGAGGCAGCGAAATCGGTCGAAACGCCGGATTCTTGAGTGGTGGATTGGGGACCGGCCGAAACAGGCGTTTCCAAAGCGGCCGCTGGAACTAGACCGGGGGACGACGGCGGACTAGAGAACAACGGTCGCGCTTCTTCAAGAAATGAAAATGCGGGAATCGCAGACGAGTCGGCGATTCCGAGCGTACCGGGAACCGTAGGCGAGGGTGGACTGAATAACTCCGGAAAATGCGCGAACGCATCGCCGTCAAATTCCGGGGGCGTCTGCGGCTGAAAAGGTGGTGCAGATATGAACTCGGCGATCGGCTTCGCCTCCGGATAAGCTTGCCCAGTTTCATCTTTTGCACCGGCAAAGATGGGCCGCACCTCATCAAGGAACGAGAACGCCGGAACCTCGGCGGTTTGGGCCGGAAGAGGGCTGGCAAATGATCCAGGAACGGCGGGCGGGCCTATCTGAATCGGTGCTGTTACTGGAGCAGCGACAGCAGGTCCGGCGCCAGCGGGTGCCGAGGGAAAGTGCTGATCGGAGAGCAATGAGACTTCCGAGGGCACCGCTGGCGCTGTGACTGGCGTTTGTGCCAGCGGCGTGAAATCGGAAGAATTCGCGCCGGGCGCGCCAGGCTGCGAGGGACCCGGCAGCGCAGTGAAGAATTCATTCGCCAGGCGCGCGAGCACAGAAACATCCGACAGACCGGAGGGGGCCAACTCACTCAATCCGGGAAATGTTTCGAATCCGCTAACGGTCGGTTTTCCTCCCGCGAATTCACCTGGATTACTTGTACTCATGGTAGTGTCCAACTTCGACGCTATCGAGTGAAGCAATGGCGTCGTCGGTAAGCACGGAAGCTGAGCAGTACAGAGAGATGAGATATGAGGCCAGTCCCTTCTCGCTGATTCCCATGAAGCGGACAGAGAGGCCTGGGCTCTGCTCTCCGGTGAGCCCTGGCTGGAAAAGTCCAATCACGCCCTGCTTCCTTTCACCGACACGAATCAGCAGGACACGGGTTTTGGCGGCCTTGCCGGAGATGTGGACCTTATCGGTGGGAATGAGAGGCACGCCGCGCCACGTCAGAAAGGGGTTGCCGAACAAAGTCACCGTTGGAGGCGGAACGCCGCGACGCGTGCACTCCCGCCCGAAAGCCGCAATCGTGCGTGGATGCGCGATGAAAAAGGATGGCTCTTTCCAGACCTTGGCCAGCAACTCGTCCAGATCATCCGGGGTCGGCGCGCCGGTGCGGGAGCTGATCCGCTGTGCATCCGGAACGTTGTTCAACAAGCCATAGTCCGCGTTGTTGAGCAGCTCGTTTTCCTGCCGTTCCTTCACTGCTTCGATAGTGACACGGAGCTGCTCGCGCACCTGGTCGTAAGGCTTGCTGAACAGGTCGCCCACGCGCGTGTCGACATTGAGCAGCGCGTTGATGCTGCTCAGCACATACTCGCGCGGCGTTTCCTCGTATCCGACATAAGTGCCAGCGATCACCGACTCCTGCTCGCGACTGCATGCTACGTCGATGACCTTGTCGTCGACCACGCGGTTGCGGCGGAAGATGCCGGCTTCGAGGGGCTTCCAATCCAGCAGCCGTACCAGCCATCGCGGTGTAATCGCTCCGTAAATCGGAGCGGTCTTGGTTACATTTGCAAGCTGAATCGCACCTGGTTCGCCCAGGGAGACGCGCGTCGTTTCTTCAACCACTGCAAGGCTCCTTTACGTGACTCGTTACATCGGTGCTGAATTGTAGAACAGAAAGTATGGAACAGTTACCGGATCTCGGTGGTTTTTATCCGCGCGAGACCCTGCCGAATCAGTATTTGCGGACACTGCGGTCCACACGGTCAGCCCACGCATAGATGCCGCCGTGCAGGTTGCTCACCTTGGTGAATCCCTGCTTCTGCAGGAATTCGACTGCCTTAACGCCGCGCGGACCCTTCTTGCAGAGCGCCACGATCTCAGCATCGGCGTCTAACTCGTCCAGGCGTTTGGATAACTCGGGCAGAGGAATCAGGTGTCCGCCTATATTCGATATCTCGAACTCGTATTCGTCACGGACGTCGAGAAGAAATAGGCTCTCGCCGCGGTCGAGGCGGCTCTTCAGGTCTTCAGCTTCAATTTCACGAACACTCACCGATAGATCTCCTTTGATCCTAAAAACACAAAACCCACCTGCCAGTTTGTCTCCTGGCGGTGGGTCATTTAAGATAACTTGCTAGGCAATCAGCTAGCCAGGCAATCTCCTCGCGCCAGAAGACACACATCCGCAGCACATACAAGGCTGACAACAAATCTGCGTCTTCTGGGTAAAGCTGCTCACGGTTAATAAGTATAAGCGGAACGTTTCGGGCAAATCAACTACATCTCAATGCAAATGGGGTTGACAGGACGTTAGAAGCCGCTCTAACCTGATAAGGCTTAAGGAAGTGCACGAAAGTGCACTGTGACAAAAGAATGGCGAAAGTTCCTTCAACCCGTGCGATACTGTGCTGCTGTCAGTGCTGTTCAGCGCGGGTGTGTGTCTAGAGACTCCAGTCGGAATTCGGAAAGTTCTCAAAACCACCCGCTGCCGAAACGGCCGGGTGGTTTTTCATTTCAGTCCAAATGCAACGAGGGGAACTCCCCAGGAGGTAATTCAACAATGTCGCTCCGCATCAACGATATCGCGCCAGACTTCACCGCCGACACAACCCACGGACCGATTCACTTTCACGAGTGGATCGGAAATGACTGGGCCGTTCTCTTTTCACACCCCAAAGACTTCACGCCCGTCTGCACCACCGAACTCGGCGCCGTAGCGGGCCTCGACAGGCAGTTCGCCAAGCGTGGCGTTAAGGTCATCGGGTTGAGCGTCGATCCGATTTCGAGCCACAGCAAATGGTCCGCAGATATTCAGGACGTGGGCGGATATCCGGTGAACTATCCGCTCATCGGTGATCCGGAACTGAATGTCGCCAAGCTCTACGACATGCTGCCCGCCGATGCAGGCAATAACTCAGAGGGCCGCACTCCGGCGCAGAACGCTCCGGTGCGCACAGTATTCGTGATCGGACCAGACAAGCGCATCAAGTTGACGTTGGCTTATCCGATGAGCACCGGCCGCAACTTCGATGAGATTATCCGCGTCATCGATTCCATCCAACTTACGGCGAAACATCCAGTCTCCACGCCTGCAAACTGGCGCCAGGGCGACGACGTGATCATCGCCGGCTCGGTTTCCAACGAGCAGGCAGACAAGATTTTTCCTGGTTATAGAACCGTGAAACCCTACCTGCGGACGGTGGCTCAACCGCAGTAGAAACGCATGGTTGCGCTCGCCGCACTACGCCAGTGCGGCGGGAAGGTAGCACCGGTGGCGAAGTGGCTAACGCGCTGGTCTGCAAAACCAGTACTCACGGGTTCAATTCCCGTCCGGTGCTCCAGCCTCGAATCCGGCGCGTCAGTACTTTGGCACTTTGGGGTCCACTTGATCGGACCACGCCAGAATGCCGCCGGCTACATTCACGACACGAGGATATCCGGCCTGCTGCAGGAACTCCGCAATGCGCTGGCTACGCCCGCCTGCCTTGCAGTGCACGATGATCTCGCGGTTTGCATCAATCTCCCCGAGCCGCTGCGGCACCTCGTTTTGCGGAATTAGCTTGCCGCCAATGTTTGCAATCTGGTATTCGAAAGGCTCGCGCACATCGAGGATAAATAGGTCTTCGCCCGCGTCCACGCGCCGTTTCAACTCAGTCACACTGATCTGCGGAATGCCGTTCTTGACTGTGGCTTCCTCTTTTGCCGCGGGCGCGATGCCGCAGAACTGCTGATAGTCAATCAGCTTGGTAACCGTAGGGTGCTCGCCGCAGACCGGGCACTCGGGATTCTTGCGCAACTTCAGCTCGCGGAATCGCATGTTGAGCGCGTCGACCAGGAGCAACCGTCCGATCAGCTGCTGACCTTTGCCGAGAATCAGCTTGATGACCTCGGTCGTTTGAATCACGCCAACCAGGCCGGGCAAGATCCCAAGCACTCCGCCCTCAGCACAACTCGGCACAAGGCCAGGCGGAGGCGGTTCCGGGTACAGGCAGCGATAGCACGGACCATCTTCAGTGGCAAACACGCTGACCTGACCTTCAAAACGGAAGATCGACCCGTAAGCATTGGGCTTGCCCAGCAGCACGCATGCGTCGTTCACCAGATAGCGCGTCGGAAAGTTATCCGTGCCATCGGCGACAACATCATAGTCTTTCAGAATGTCGAGCGCATTGGCGCTCGAAAGCAGCGTGTCGTGCTTGATAACGTTGAGTACGGGATTGAGCGCCTTGAGCTTCTCCTCGGCCGAGTCGAGTTTCTTGCGGCCGATATCGGCCGTCGAATGGATGATCTGGCGTTGCAGATTGCTCTCGTCGACCACGTCGAAGTCAACCAGCCCGAGCGTGCCAACGCCCGCCGCAGCCAGGTACAACGCCAGCGGCGAACCCAATCCTCCCGTACCTACGCAAAGCACGCGCGCAGCTTTCAGTTTGCGCTGCCCCTCCACACCTACTTCGGGCAGGATCAAGTGGCGCGAGTAGCGCGAGAGATCATCCTTCGTCAGTTCGGGTAATGCTACGGGCTGAGTTGTCGTCGCCATAATGGTTATCCTCTGCTTTATCGGGTTTGAGCCAACTATCGCCGCCCTCGGCCTATCGTCAGCCTTGCGGAAACCGATCCTCCCGCAATCGAAGGGATAATCGAAAGCGTATCTCCGGCCGAGACCGCCGTCGCTTCTTTCGCCGGCAGATAGCGTATATCCTCATCATTCAAATACACATTCACAAATGAACGCAGCTTACCTTCCGCGCTAAACAGGTGCTTGCGCAGGTCCGGAAAGGCCTGCGTCAGCTTGTCCAGGGCGCCTGCAACCGTGGTTGCGTCGATTTCGACGCTGTCTTTGCCTCCGGCAAAAGCCCTCAAGGGGGTTGGAATAAAAATCGTCATGAAGTCTTTTCTTCCTTTCTCTCCTATTTGATTTAACAGCCCGCGGGCGGCGCCTCGGCGACTTCGATGACATGAATCGTTTCCGTCTCGAAACGCTTGTCTTCCTCGGTCGATCCCGTCAGAACAAAAGAATTCGTCACCGCCGCCTTACCCCGCGTGACGGCGGTAATCACATAAGAGCAGCCGATCCAGTGCGCTTCGGCGAAATCTGTCGGCGACCATTGCGCCGGATGATCGGGGTGGGAGTGATAGAAGCCTCCGATGCTGAATCCCTGGCGCCGCGCCTCCCGCTCGATCTTTACCAGCTCTCCCGGTGAGATGCTGTATCGGTTGTGCGCCGAATCCGTGCGCGTATTTCCAGCCTCTACCGCGGATTCGATGCGCCAGCCGTCCTCGGTTCCCTGCCCGAGCAAGACGCCGCAGCACTCGTGCGGATAGGTTCTCTCGCCGTGCGCGCGAATTGCATCGAAAACAGCTCTTGTCACCCGCAGTGTGCTCATCCTTCCTCCCAGAAGCGGTCGCTGAGATACTTATCTGCCGAATCGGGCAGCACCGTTACAATCACTGCGCTGCGTCCGGCAGCAGCTTCTTCGCGTGCGATCTGAACACTTGCTACCACCGCCGCTGCTGCCGAGATGCCGACCAGCAACCCCTGTTCGCGGGCCAGTTGCTTGGCCATTGCATAGGCCGCCTCGGTTTCAACTTCCAGAGCTCGATCGGCAAGCGCGGGATCGTAGATCCGCGGCACAATCGAGGTCGCCATGCGCTTCAGGCCTTCGAGGCCGTGGAACGGCGAATCCGGCTGCATGCTGATTGCCTGAATTTCAGGATTCAGTTCCTTCAGCTTGCGCGTGGTTCCCATGAAGGTTCCGCTGGTGCCAAGTCCCGCTACGAAATGGGTAATGCGGCCTTCAGTCTGCCGCCATATCTCCGGCCCCGTCGTCTCATAATGAGCGCGCCAGTTCGCATCGTTCGAATACTGGTCCAAATAGCAGAAGCGCTGCGGGTCGTTCCCGGCAAGCTCCCGGGCGCGACGGATAGCCCCATCAGAGCTCTGGTCGGGGTCGGTCCACTCCACCTGCGCCCCATACGCCTTCAGAATCCGCTTGCGCTCCGGCGACACGTTCGAGGGCATCGCCAGCAGTACCGGGATGCCCTGTGCCGCTCCGAGCATGGCGAGCGCAATTCCCGTATTGCCGCTAGTTGCATCAAGCAGCGTCGTACCCGGCCGCAGCCGCCCCTGCTTTTGCGCCTCACGAACCATGGCCGCAGCCGCGCGGTCTTTCACGCTGCCGCCCGGGTTATGCCATTCCGCTTTGGCCAACAGTTTAACGCTCGCAAGACCGCGAACTACTGTGTCAAGACGCAGAAGCGGGGTGTTTCCGATGCGCTCAACTAGCGTAGAGCCGAGCTCGATTTTTCCCCGTTCAGTTTTGGTGAACATTACCGGGCTGAATATCTCTTCTCTCATTGGGATGAATGGGAACAGTTCAAGGAAATGCGTAAGCGCAAACCGTAAAATGTAGAAGCTGGGCCGGTCCAACTGAGTTCGGCAAAGCAGAGACTAAGGGCGGAAATGCTCGCGCGCCCCATCGCTCAACTCAGCAGGACAAGCCCGCGAGGAGCAACAACAACAACATTGGTGCGCCGACTGCATGGAATAAGTATAAGAAATAGGTTCGAGCAAGGTCAATTTCGAGCAGCGCAAGCTGTTTTTTGCCCCTGCGGGATTCCGAGGCAACGCCGGTCCCCCTTGGCCCCCGTTCTCCTGCCCAATTCCCACTTCAATGGGTTGGCTCCATCGTGCTCGCCTCAAAGATTTCACTTTCCTCGCTTGTACCAACCTCCACGGTTCCTACTCAAATCAAATGTGTGCACCTTACAACAACTCGCTGGATCATCGTGGTGCCGCGATACAGACGGCAT
>JASIJW010000171.1:0-4230 GCA_030050035.1 Acidobacteriaceae bacterium
CTCCTCCATTTGCGTGCCTGGAGAGGACTGCCTGCGTGTCAATATTTGGACGCCAGAGATTAACGGTTCCGGCAAGCGACCAGTTATGGTCTATATGCACGGCGGGGGATATTCCGGAGGCTGCGGACACGACCTTCTTTCGTACGAAGGCGAGAGCCTGGCGCGCAATCACGACATGGTTCTCGTGAACCACAATCATCGCCTGAATGTTTATGGGTATTTGAATTTGGAGGCCCTGGGCGGTGAGGACTTCGCCTCATCTGCCAACATTGGAATGCTCGACATCGTGGCTTTGCTCAAATGGGTCCGGACCAACATCCCATCCTTTGGAGGCGATCCAAACAATGTCACAATATTCGGCCAATCGGGGGGCGGCGGAAAGGTGGCGGCCTTACTTGCCATGCCTGCCGCGAAGGGCCTCTTCCATCGGGCGATTATTCAAAGTGGTCCATTCATCAGGGCACTGCGTTCAGATTACTCACAGCAGGTTGCCGAAGCATTGCTTAATGAACTCGGATTACAAAAGTCGCAGTTGAAGGAATTGCAAAAGATTCCGGTCGATCGGCTTTCGGGAGCTGCTGCGGAGGCCATTAGAAAAACACCTCCACCACAAACTGCTTTCCGCGATTCCTTTGGCGAAAGCGGATGGGGGCCGACCGTGGACGGCCACTCGCTTCCGATCCATCCCTTCGACCCGGCTGCGCCGGCGATCTCTTCCGACGTCCCATTGATCACCGGCACAAATCTCAACGAGAGCGTGAGCGGGCTGGACCATCCGGAGGCAAACACCATGACAGACGACGAGATGACCCGGCGGGTTCAAGAAATGTACGGGAACGATGCGAACTCAATTGTCGCAGCCTTTAGACAAGAATATCCGGCTGCGACGCCGTTCGGCCTTTATGCCACCATTGCGGCTGCGCGCTGGCGCATTCCGGCGTTCATGCAGGCTTCGAGAAAGGCCGCATTGCGCGCTGCGCCGGCCTACTCGTACATCTATTCCTGGCGTACCCCAGCGCTCGACAATCGACCCGGCTCGTTCCACGCTTGTGAGATTTCCTTTGCTTTTGACAACGCAGAAACGTGCGACCACTACAGCACAGGTGATCCCGCGGCATATGCTTTATCAAGGCAAATGAGTTCGGCATGGGTTAGTTTCGCGCGCACCGGCGATCCGAATCATGTTGGGCTTCCTCATTGGCCGAGCTATACGCAGGAGGCTCGGGAGGTCATGTACTTTGATACACCGTGTGCGACGCGTAAGAACCCTGAAGCCGAGGGACTCGCGATCATCACGCGATTGCACCATTCATAAGATCCGCAACTTGACAAATGAATGCACTAGCCGAAGGAGAATATGCGCTTCTGCTGCTTGCGACGATCCAAGAGTGGACACTGGAACGATCCCGATTTGCTTCAGATCGGCAATCGGGGTATGACGGCAGACGAATATCGAACACAAATGAGCCTCTGGTCACTACTGCATACGCCTCTGATCGCTGGCAACGACTTGCATACTATGACGAGTGAGACGAAATCCATCCTGATGAATTCAGAGGTCATTGCAATCGACCAGGATCCCGCAGCGTGCCTGCACGCCGCACACCGCCTGATGGGACATCGGAAGTTCGAATCCGTCCTCTGGCCAACGAGGCCGTCGCAGTTGGTCCGTTCAATCGGGCCCTGCGCCGGCGAGGATCAGTTTTCGCTGGAATAATCTCGGCTTGAACGAAAGTTTGGGCGGTAAAGTCCTGGAAGCTCGTGATTTGTGGAAACATGATGCGGTTCCTGTCACTGGCGATACTTACACTGCGACTGTGCCTTCCCATAGGGTCGTTTTGGTTCGTGTCGCTGTTACGCCATAAAGGTGCTTAGTCGTCTTGACTCTCATGCCGCCGTCAACTGCAATGTTCTTGCAATCAATAGGAGACTCTAAGCAAGAGTTCCGCGATTATGCTCGATCGCGAACTAGTTTTGTGACTCGGCCCGTACGGTTCCAGTCGGAGATATAAATATTGGCCGCTTTGTCAATGAAGCAGCCGTGCGCGGCACTGAACGTGGCCGCGGAAATGCTGGATGGATCGAGCCCATAATTGGCCCACGCTGCGCGATCTGGATTGTCGCCGAGAAATGCGACTGGTGTATTGTCGCGGTCAAGGACGACGGCACGGCCTTCCAGTTCCGAGATCACAGCGTAATCGCCGTAGAAGCTAATCTGGCATGGCCGGCGCAGGTGTTCGGTGACCGTTCGCACGAATTTGCCGTCGAAATCGAAGTGGCAGAGACGGCGGTTTTCACGGTCGCAGATGAGGAGCAATGGCTGATCGTAGCGCGTGTCGACGGCCATGCCGTGATTACAATTGAAGAGGCCATCCGCGCTACCCTTGCCGCCATAGCTTGCCTTGAAGTTGCCTTTGCCGTCGAAGCGAAACAGGCGTGAGTCTCCATAGCCGTTGGCGATGAAGATGGAACCGTCCGGTGCAGGCACGGCGGCGGTTAGCTTCCACTCATTCGGCTCCTTGAAGCCGGCTTCAGGCGGGGCGGTGATCTTCTGCAGCACTGTGCCGTCTGTCTTCATTCGGATGAAGAGCCAGTTCTCTTTTGGAGTCCCTTTCTGCACCGTGCAAAGAAATTCTTCTTCCCCATCTTTCTCGACATGCACAAGGGAATGGATCTCAGGGTATTCGCCGGCGATGGTTTTTAGCAGCGCGCCTTCGGGGCTATACACCAGCACTCCCGTTTCGCTCTGCGTGCTGACATAAACGCGGCCGGCTTTGTCCGTCGCTATGCCGCCATGCGTTCCGCCGAAATTCGTTCCTGGGGGCAGTTTTCCCCAGTCACGAACTGCGCGATAAGTCCACTCACCGTTGCCTGTAAGGATTCTTTGCTCCATCTGACCGCACTCGTCCATTTCCCTCGTGTTTTCTGCAGCACTGCCATTCGCCGCGCCAATTGCAGAGAGCGTTACTGCGCCGGCTGCGAAGAAGAAACGCCTCCTGCCGAGCAAATCGCTCCTGTTGCGATTCTTAGTCTCGTTCATCGTGCACTCCTAGCCACGGTTTGCGCATCCGGCTTTGATGGGGGCTGCGCTGGCGTATTGAACAGATAGACATGCTGCAAATTCTTCATTGATTGGAGTGAGACAAGCGCCGCCGTCGTTACTCGCGTGTTACTAAGGTTCAAATACTGCAACTGCGAAAGTCCGGTAAGCATTTGAATTCCGGCACCTGTTACATTCGTATCTTCGAGATGAATAGCGCGCAGGTTGGTGAACTTCGCCAGTGTACCGAAGCTCGCATCGGTAACTGCCGTGCGCCCAAGTTCTACTTCAACAATGTATGGCGCGAACTCTTGAAATTGTGCAAGCTGCGCGTCATTGAAGGTTGACGCAACATCGACCGTATTCAGGATCAAGCCGTCGGAAGGTTTGCTCGAAACCGGATTCAGCTTCGCGCCCTGACCTTGTTGCATCGCGCGGATCTCCGGCATCAGAGCACTGTAATCCGGCACCGGGCGCAACGGCAGATCTTTATGCGCCTCTGGCAGGGAGACTCCTGCGAGGGTGGTCGCAGAAGCTGAGGCACCCTGCTGAATCCATGCACGAATCCAGGCAATTTGCTGCGAGCTCAGCGGCGGTCTGCCTTCAGCCGGCATGAAGTGTTTGTTGCTCGCTGGAAGCGTAATTCTCTCGAACAGAACGCTCTTCTCCGGACTGCCTGCGACAATCACGTCTCCATCCTTGCCGCCGCGCATCAACTCAGCGAAAGAGTCAAGCCGCAGACCGCCTTCTGTCTTGCTGCTGCCATGGCAGGAGACGCAATTCAAATCGAAGATTGGATCGATATGCTGCGCATAGAACGAATTGGATGCCGGGGCGGCATTCACAACTCCGATGGCCAGCACTTTCTTGAGAGGAACGGGCATGTACTCGGTGAGGTAATTGCTCCCGTGCGTTAGCGTGCCTCCCTGGTGCGTCGTCCAGATAAGCACCAGAAGGGAGCAGCCCAAGATGATCGGATAGGCACGCGATGAAATGCCAGCCGAACCTGCTTGTCGAAGTAATAAAGCGAACATCAGCAGGATGCTTAGAGTGATCGCACCCCACATATGCCGTGTGACGACTGCGCCGGTCTCGCCGCTTCCGTGAGCCAGCAGAAAACCCAGGATGAGCGTAACCAGGCAAGCGACAACGGCAAGCACGAGCACGAAGCCCGCTGCCTCGCGCAACGC
>JASIJW010000172.1:0-2753 GCA_030050035.1 Acidobacteriaceae bacterium
TTAATGGCGAACTGCACATTCGACCCGCCGGTCTCGACGCCGATCTCGCGCATCACGGCGATGGCCGCGTCGCGCATCTTCTGATACTCGCGGTCGGTGAGCGTTTGCGCAGGCGCGACGGTGATGGAGTCGCCGGTGTGCACGCCCATGGGATCGAAATTTTCAATCGAGCAAATGATGATGACGTTGTCGGCGAGGTCGCGCATCACCTCGAGCTCGTACTCCTTCCAGCCGAGCACGCTTTCTTCGATGAGGCACTCGTGCACGGGCGAAAGGTCGAGGCCGCGCGAGAGGATTTCCATCAGCTCTTCGCGGTTGTAGGCGATGCCGCCGCCTGAGCCGCCGAGCGTAAAACTCGGGCGGATGAGGATTGGGAAGCCGATCTTGCTGGCGAAGTCGAGGCCGTCGCGCAGATTGTTTACAAGCGCCGACTTCGGCACGTCGAGGCCGATGCGAATCATTGCGTCTTTAAAGAGCAGCCGGTCTTCGGCCTTCTTGATCGGCTCGAGTTTCGCGCCGATCAGCTCGACGTTATAGCGATCGAGCACGCCGGAGTCGGCGAGATCGACGGCGAGGTTGAGCGCCGTTTGGCCGCCGACGGTTGGCAGCAGCGCGAATTTGCCGGAGTTGCGCTGCTTCGAGAGCATTTCGGCTTCAATGCGGATGATCTCTTCGACGTAATCGCGCGTGAGCGGCTCGATGTAGGTGCGGTCGGCCAACTCGGGATCGGTCATGATGGTGGCCGGGTTGGAGTTCACCAGCACCACCTCGTAGCCTTCCTGCTTTAGAGCCTTGCAGGCCTGCGTACCCGAGTAGTCGAACTCGGCCGACTGGCCGATCACGATCGGCCCCGAGCCGATCACCAGGATCTTCTGAATGTCATTTCTGCGTGGCATTTTTTCTGTTCGCTCGCGTATTTAAACTCTTGAACCTTTGCTTCGTAAGCGCTCGGCATTAGCCGTGTCGGCAAGCCTCGTTGTTTTGAAAGGGCACGACTTTAGTCGTGCCACTATCAGCCTCGTAACCGGGTGGCTTTAGCCACTGAGGAATGGGGTCCAGCTTCCAACCGGGGTATGCAGATGAATACGGATACTCCGCTGGCGCATTGCGGAGTTGTTTCTTCACAGGATTCAAATGGATGTAGTGAAGATGGCGGTCATAGTCTTCTGCATCACGAATTCGATGATCGGCAAATCCGCGGCGCCAAATTTCTGCATTCGAGCAGAGCTCTTTTTTCACTCGAAAAGAGAACCCGCCTTTAATGAGTTGAACTGCTCGTTCCAACGAGATCGAAGGTGTGATCAGCAGATGGAAATGATCGGGCATCAAGACGAACTCGTGCAGAAGATAAGCTTCGCCACGGTGTGCGATAAGATTTTCGAAAAAAAGCCTCGCCCACGGCTCATTCCGAAACAAAGCGCGCCGCTCCCACGTATCGGATGTGACGAAGTACGTTTGCGCGTTGTTCGTTGCGTGTTCGCGAGCGGGTTTCAAAACCATCCCCCAGCGGCTAAAGCCGCGGCTTTTTTCGCATTTATCGGCACGACTAAAGTCGTGCCCTTTCAAAGCACTTCCTTGCCAGAATCCTGAAGCAGCTTGCGCTGTTTGTTAATCCCGCGCAGGGCTTCAAGTCGGCAAGCCTCTCCTGGAGCGGCCTCGATGGCGCGACGTGCGGGCAAACTCCTTCATTGCGAGTTTGCCAAAGTTGCAATTCATACAGAGCACCTGAAATCCAGGAGGGTATCCCTTGCGTCTCAAAACTCTGAATAGGTGATGACCTCACCATCCCCAGTTCTTTCCGGTTGGGCTTACTTCGCGCCGATGCGCCCCACCATCGAGGTTGACATGATCCAACGACAGAAATTCAGGATCGGTTTCACCGCAGCATGCACACTTGCAACCGCCGTACGCCTCGAACGCTTGAATCTTGAGTTGCAAGTGTTGGTACTTCAGCTGCGTCTTATTGTTCGGAAATCCTCGTTTGGGCTTCATCGCACATGCCACGATTCTCCAATTGTCCTGCACGGCTAAAGGGTGCCTTTTCAAAACACTCGCACTCCAAAAAACAGCGGAGCCAAAAGCCCCGCTGTTTTGAAATGCCGATACTCTCGCCCATCGCTGACGTCATCCCTTCCACTCCTCCATCATCTGGCGGAAGTCGCGGAACAGGTAGTGCGAATCGTGCGGGCCAGGGGCGGCTTCGGGGTGGTACTGCACGCTGAACAGCGGCAGCGTCTTGTGGCGCAGGCCTTCGAGCGTCTGGTCGTTCAGGTCGACGTGCGTCAGCTCCACCTCGTTCGCGTTGATCGAATCAGGATCGACGGCGAAGTTGTGGTTATGCGCCGTGATCTCCACTTTGCCGGTTGTGTTGTTGCGCACCGGGTGATTGCCGCCGTGATGGCCGAACTTGAGCTTGTAGGTGCGGCCGCCGAGTGCGAGGCCGGTGAGCTGATGGCCTAAGCAGATGCCGAATATCGGCACGCGGCCCATCATCCCCTTAATCGCGCGCACGGCGTAGTCCACCGGCTCCGGGTCGCCGGGGCCGTTCGAGAGGAACACGCCATCGGGCTTGAGCGCGAGCACGTCTTCGGCTTTGGTTTCGGCCGGAACCACAGTCACTTTGCAATTCTCGCGGCAGAGCATGCGCAGGATGTTCTGCTTGATGCCGAAGTCGTAGGCCACCACGTTGAGCCGGCGCTCGCGCGCTTCGGCCGATTGGTCGAGGCAGCTTGCCAGAAGTGGATCGCTTAGTT
>JASIJW010000173.1:0-10461 GCA_030050035.1 Acidobacteriaceae bacterium
AACTCAGGAGGATGAGGAAAACCCACCGGATAATGGCTTTGGTTGCAGGCAGGCGATCCGATTGTTAAAGATAAGTCTTTTTATATCAATGATATTTCATAAAAAAGAGCTGCTCCTAAAGAGATTCTGACTAACGGAGATGGCCGGCAAAAAAATCATTGACCTGAACGCTCCCGCGTTATACATTCAGGCTAAGCCATCCATAGTGGTTGATTACGACGTAAAGTTATACGTACTCTTCAGCCATTTCCTGCATCATATGTGAGCGTAGGCTCTACCTCTGATGCCTCGGTGCGTGTAGATTCACCGGGAACGGGAATACCAGGCACCACGAATTCCAGGGCAATGTGGTTCCCCCTATATGGAAGGGGCTGTTTCATAGCGCGGCACGCGTGCGTGAAAAAGTTGCACATACATGCGCATGTGGCGCGTCTATTGTTGGGGAGCGGAATTCGGGTTGCCCTCGATCTCCAGGCTTTCCCGGCTGCACCGGCGGTGCCAAGCAGTTCCGATCGGGCAGTGAACTTCATGAAGGAGAAGACTGCAATGCGTTCCGATTTAGTTTTTGGGGCACTCTCTCATGTGTCCAACCGCTACCAGCTCTGTCAGTTGGCGAGCAAGGCGACCCGTAAGCTCCACAAACCCAACACCCGGCTGCAGGACACCACGAACGAAGTTCTGGACCGTTTCCATCATTCCAACCCTGGCTCGCCGGTGCAGGAAGAAGCGGCGGCGCAGCCGGTGGAGCGGCGCCGGGCTGCATAACAGTCCAAGCGCCCTTAGCGCATCATTGAACCTTTCGTCAGACTATGGTTTTAGAGCAACCCCCATCGAAGACGGCAGCGCCTCCCCGGCGCCCGGATTCCGCGCGAAGTTTTCGGGCGTTGCTTTAAGACCGGTCTGTGTTGTTGTGTATACTTTGATTTCCCACCCTGCTCATGAGTAAGTTCCCCTCTCTGCAGTCCCTCTCGATATCCCGCCTAAACGCAGGTGAACATGACCATCGCCGAACTGAAAGAAAAAAACATCACTGAACTGAGCCGTATCGCACGCACGCTCGAGATACCTGGCACCAGCGGCCTCCGCAAGCAAGACCTGATCTTCAAGATCCTCCAGGCGCAAAGCGAAAAAGAAGGGCATATTTTCGCTGAAGGCGTCCTTGAGATTCTCCCCGATGGTTACGGCTTCCTGCGCTCGCCCGACTACAATTACCTCCCCGGGCCCGACGACATCTACGTTTCACCTTCGCAGATCCGCAAGTTCGACCTGAAGACCGGCGACTCGATCAGCGGCAACGTGCGCCCACCCCATGAGGGCGAGAAGTACTTCGCCCTGGTCAAGATCGAGGCTATCAACTTCGAGTCGCCCGAGGAAACGCGAAATAAGATCCTTTTCGATAACCTCACGCCACTCTATCCGCAGGAGCGGATCAAGATGGAGACCGTGCGCGAGGGCACCAGCGGCCGCGTGATGGACCTGCTGACGCCCGTGGGCAAGGGACAGCGTGGGCTGATCGTGGCGCCGCCCCGCACCGGCAAGACCATGCTGCTGCAGTCGATCGCCAACTCGATCACCTCGAATCACCCTGAGGTGGTGCTTATCGTTCTGCTCATCGACGAGCGGCCTGAGGAAGTCACCGACATGCAGCGCTCCGTCAAGGGTGAGGTCATCAGCTCGACCTTCGATGAGCCAGCCGCGCGGCACGTGCAGGTGGCCGAAATGGTCATCGAAAAGGCCAAGCGCCTGGTGGAGCACAAGCGCGACGTCGTGATTCTGCTTGATTCGATCACGCGACTGGCACGCGCCTACAACACCATCGTTCCACCATCGGGCAAGGTGCTCTCCGGCGGTGTTGATTCGAACGCGCTGCAGCGGCCCAAGCGCTTCTTCGGTGCGGCCCGCAACATTGAGGAGGGCGGTTCGCTCACCATCATCGCCACTGCACTCGTCGATACCGGCTCGCGCATGGACGAAGTCATCTTCGAGGAGTTCAAGGGTACCGGCAACATGGAGATCATCCTCGACCGCAAGCTGGTTGATAAGAGAGTCTTCCCGGCCATTGACATTCAGCGCTCCGGCACCCGCAAGGAAGAGCTGCTCATTCCCAAGGAAGATTTGCAGCGCATCTGGGTTTTGCGCAAGGTGCTGAATCCGCTGTCGCCAGTCGAGGCGATGGAACTGCTGATCAGCCGGCTCGAAAAGGTCCGCAACAACGCCGAGTTCCTTCAGAATATGAACCAGCTCTAAACTGATCGACGATCAACGACGCCAAAAGGCCGGAGCATTGCTCCGGCCTTTTGGCGTCGCGGGTGTTCTGACGACTATCCAGAGACGAGGTGTCGAGTGCCTTTGTCCTTTTCAGAAAAGGCGCACTCGACACATCGGTTGATTGAGGGTCCGCGAAAATGGTTCCGATCTACGGCGTACTCAAGTAACATGCACCACCCCGGTTCTGCGCCGGCGGCGTAGGGGGCGTCATCCACTGCGGATCGTTGAAATCGAAGAATTCTGTCATGTCCATTTGTGCTGCGTCTCGTTTGGTCAGCGGAGGCAGATTCCATCGAGTCTCGATGAACTTCAGCATCGCTGTAAAATCCGCCACCGTGTGCGAGACGTAGTTTTTCTTTGCGTATGGCGAAACAACGACAAGCGGGATGCGGTAGCCAGTAAAGACAAAGTCGCAGGTGGGGCCGGTCGAATCTGTGCAGATATCGCCCGGCAGCAGATCGACTGGCTTGATGCCATCCGGGCTCGGCATCGGCTGCGGCGGAACATGATCGTACAATCCGCCTGCTTCATCGTAGGTCCAGAACAATGCCGAACTGCTCCACGAGGAGCTGTTCATCAGCGCGGTGATGAGCGACTCCACGTAGGCTTCGCCAGCCTGGACGTTCGTTGGCGCATCGGAGTCGGAATCGGTTCCATGTTCATCCAGACCTGCATCGGAGGGCGGCTCAAATTCCGCAACCTGAGGCAGGGTCCCGTTCTGAAGATCGATGAAATACTGCGAGTCCGGCGCAATATTCTGCGGATATTTGCTGACCACGGTTTGCGCGTAGGTAAAGTTTGCGAGATAACTGTGCTTCATGAGGCACGCTGCATCGTAAGGGGGGGTATCGGAACAGCCGCTGCCCGTGGTATCCACGTAGATCTTCCAGGTGATGCCCGCGTTCTGAAGGTCCTCGAAGATGGTCATCGTATTGATCTGCGGTGTGTCCGAGGCGGTGGTTCCGTTCGGATATGCGTATCCGTGCGAGGTTGCGCCCAGCAGGTATTCGCGATTGATATTCGTGCGCGACATGGCGGGCATAAACCAGCGGTCCGATGTTGCAAAGTCCGTGGCCATGAAATAGAGGAAATTCAGGTCGTCGCTGTCGTAATAGCCCATGGCGCGGACCCCATCGCTATCGTAATAGCCGAGTGCACGCGCATCGTAAGCGGCGGTGAAGACGAAACCATCGCCACCTGCTGCCGGGGCCGTCACCGGATCTTGGTAGTACCAATCGTTGTGAGACTCGTTCCAGGACGGGCTGGTGTTCTCGTCGCAGACCGAGGGCATATGAAATGAGGTCACCGGGTGGCTCGGGTCGGGACTGCAATAACCCTCTCCGGAGTCGGCGCATCCTGGGCTCGATGGTGGAGGGCCCTTCAGCGGCGGCGCGCCGGAAGCGGGATTGAACTGGGGCAGGCCATCGAACGACTGATCCGGAATTCCGTTCTGCGCCCAGTATTGCCGCAGCTCACCCAGGTAGTTGTCGAACGACCGGTTTTCCTGCGTCACGATGATCACGTGATTAATTGAGGACAGGCCCGCGACTGCATTGAAGGTGGCCGACACTGACGTGTTGGCGTTTATGGTCACGCTGCACGTTGCCGTGCCGCTGCACCCGCCACCCGACCAGCCAGCGAATGTGGCATTGGATGCGGCCGTGGCAGTGAGCATGATCACCGTCCCGGCCGAAAACGAGGCTTGGCAAGTGCTGCCGCAGTTAATGCCTGAAGGGCTGCTGGTAACGCTTCCTGAGCCGGAGCCGGAGGTGGTCACCGTAAGTTGAAACATGGTCGGCGCGCTACTGGAGCCCGAGCCGCCTGAACCACCGGAACCGCCGGAGCCACCTGAACTACCGGTCCCGCCACTGCCCGAGTTGGAACTGTTGAGCAAGTTGCCGGAGCAACCGAACAGGGAAAAGATTATGCCCATGCAGCACAGGATGCTGAGATTTTTTCTTACTTTGCGCATACACGTCCCCCTTGGCCTCACTAGAAAAACTTCGATGCAGAGTTTCGATCGCACCGGGAAGCTGTGGTGGAGAAATGCATGGAGACGTGTTGGCAGTTTGAAAATCAATTTTGGTTGGAGCAACCGCCAGCCTCTAACTGCTTCCATCCACGGGGGAGGCTATCTTATCTGAGTGAGCGCTTTCAGCAGGAATGGGCGGCAGCGGAAAGGAGAAGGTTTTGGAGTATTACCAACAAAGACAACTCTTACATCAGGTGATGGCGTCTGATTCCTCAGGGGAACTCTACCTGTGCCATCAATGCGTGTGTCCTTTATCGCGTGGCTTGTTTGCACCATCGTGCTGAATGGCCACGGAAGCATCGCGCACGCTGATCCCCTTCAGACAGATCCTCCCACCTTCACAAGTTCCCACCACCTTCTCGATCTTCTGATCGTTGCTGAGCCCAAGGTCATATCACTTGGCGAATTCCAGCCAACCGCGTGGGTTTTCGCGGTGTGTGAAATGGCCGATGTTCAAGGCGACAACTGTCCAAATGATTCGCGGACAACGGCCGACTACGGCGGAGTCCGGCTGCAGGTTTACCCGGGTGACCATCTGCGCATGCGGCTGGTGAATCATCTTCCGCCTGCGCCCGCTGATGCTAAATACGCGCATGGCAGTGATGCCATGATGAACGAAATGTTAGCCGCCAATCCGGTCAACATTCACACGCATGGCCTAGTCGTAGAGCCGAGAAAAGCCGATTCAACTGACCCTACTTACGGCGATTATGTCTATGTGCTGGACTATCCGGCTGGCAAGATGCCATCGATGGTAGAGCCGGATGAGACCGCGACCGACAAGCCCATCCAGTACGACATATATATCCCGCCCGACCATCCGCCGGGCATTTATTGGTTTCATCCGCATGTGCACGGTCTTACCATCAACCAGCTCTCCGAAGGGCTCTCCGGCATTATTACGATCGGCTCGGTGACAGACTACGCATCGCTTCCGGAAGGCTCGTCGACGATTCCAACACGCTACTTCGTGCTCAAGGATATGCAGGTGCTCTCGACCGGCAAGGTGCTGGACCAAGAGAGTGCCAAGTTCTGCGCACCATTTCCGCTGCCCGGAATGTCAAGGAAAGGATTTTGCCAAGGATGGGATTCACTAGGCATTCCGGATGACCCCGACGATCGCCCTGGAAATTATGAGGGCGGCGTCTGGTACTTCACCGTCAATGGCCGCGTGTTTCCGCAGATTCCCATGCCCTCGTCGTCTGGTGAATTGTGGCGCCTGGTCAACGCCGGAGCCAGCCGCTCCTACGATCTCGTCCTGCAGGATGATCAGTCAAACAAGAATCTTCCGTTTCAGGTGATCTCTCTCGATGGCGTGGCGCTTGCGCCCCCTCCTGGATCTTTTGCAGACCAGAGTTGGGTGAGAACTTCGGGAAAGGTGAATCCAGTTACATGTCCGGTGCCATCCCCGGCTTCAACTGAGCAGCCGGTTTGCGCCACTCACCTGGTGCTTTTCCCCGGGGCGCGCGCGGAAATTTGGGTGTTTCCTGCGAGCCGACCGGCAACCATGAAGACTCTCACGTTGTTTACGGGCCCAAAGGGAGATCGCTGGCCTGAGGCGAGCCTTGCGCACATCGTCGTCTCTCCGGGATCGAGCGCGGGGGCGGGCGCGCTGTTACGCGTGAAGCCGATTGACAAGGTACTCCTGTCTTCGCAGGGTCTGTTCGGTGCGCCTGTGCGCGCGAGTTTCGCCGGAGTGTCATCGTCGCTGCGATTGGAGGATGCCAGGCAGTTCTTGCATGGCGCATCCAGCAGTTCATCGACACTGCATTTGAATGCGTATCAGATCGCAACGATCGAGACCAGGTTCAAGGAAATCTCGCGGCCAGCTGCATCGCTCGCTTCGCCAAATTGCAGCGCATTGCCTCCCGGTCACCGCCGCCGTATCTTCTTCGGCGTTCCAACTTCCGATCCCAGTGCATTCGGCCTTGGGTACGAAGAGGTCGATCAGAATGACAATCCTGTCCCCGGAACGTTCCGGGATGTGGCGTCCTTCGATCCTGCAAAGATCAATATCTGCCTTCCGCTCGGCCCCCGCAACATGCCCGTCACGGAAGAGTGGGAACTGGTGAATCTGGCCGCCGAAGCGCACAACTTTCACATTCATCAGACCAAGTTCTATGTGCTGCCGCAGAATGCGCCTTCGGGCGATGCCGGCGCGCTCATGGACAGCGTTGTGCTCCCGAACGGCGGCGCCAGTTGCGACGGCTCCGTGACGAGTTGGCGCTCGGGAAAATGCCGGGTGCAGATGGTGGTAGTGCGAATTCCATTTGCTGAAGTAGGCGACTTCGTCTATCACTGCCACATTGGCGAGCATCAGGACGGCGGTATGATGGCCCATATTCGCGTCATCGCCTCACAGTAGCCACATTCCTGTTGAGATGGCCTACTGAAGAGAGCCAGCCTGCGGCTTCGGAAAATCATTCGGATTCCAGTGATCATCGCCGCGCAGATAAACCTCAGGCGCGTATTGCCTTGCCTGCTCGGGCGTGAGAAAGTGCGCGTGCGAAACGCGCTCCTCGCGGTGCGCGCCGGGACCAGTGGAGTTGAACTCCGCGTAGTATGCGGTGTCGAGCGAATGAGTCTCGCCCGGATGCCACTCACGCCAGCCAGCCGGATCGATCTTGTCGTCCATCTCAGTGTCGAGATAAATGACTGTCGCGTACGGCCGCCACGGCCTGCCCAGATAGACAGTGCCTGTGACGTCCGGATCGGCGGTCAGCTTGCATTGGTCGATGACGAAGCCGGAGTCCTCGCCGGGATAATGCTTGCTCTGCGCAGTAATGAATCCGCCATCATGCGGCGTGGAATGGATCTCGCAGTTGTGGAAGACCGCTTTGCCGTCGCCAAAGAGAAAATCCACATTGCCGGCAATGTAGCAGTCGTCGAAGTACTGCCGCGCCGCTATACAGCCCGTGCCGTTCGGCGGTGAGCAGTTGCTGCCTGCGTACACCGTGTCCTGGTTTCCGAGCAAGCGCACGTGATGGAAGATGGCGCGGTCTCCGGTCACCATGAGCGCCAGCGCCTGTGATCCCTGCGGAAGCTGCGGATGCGTGCGATTAAAGTCGTTCTCGAAGGTGATGTTTTCGGCGAAGAAATTGGCTCCCGTGACATTCACCGTTGCTGAATGCAGCGTTCCCCCGTCGCGGCCCGCGCTGCGGTCGTTCACCACAACTGTGCGGCTGGGATCAGGATTGGCGCTGCGAAGCTGGATATTCGGCTTGTCTATTGTTAGAACTTCACGATAGGTGCCGGGCGCCACACTAATCACGGCCCCGCCCGTTGCTGGCGCAGCGTCGATGGCTCGTTGAATGGAGAAAAAGTCTCCGGTCCCATCGGCGGCAACATAGAGTGTGTGATCTTCGGGCGGAATTTTTCCGGCCATCTCCGGTGCCGAATGCAGAGCGGGGAACGGAACGAATCTCGCATCGCAGGCCAAGGGCTGGCCAGCGATGGCATCGGGACCAGGTGCGGCCGTCACATCCTCACCGCTGGGCGCAAGGTTGCCGCGTTGCGGCCCGAGGACAATCTGCGCGTCCTTATTGTAGAAGACCGAGTGCTGCTGATCGTCAGAGAAGACGTTATCGAGTCTGAGTTCGAGCTTGTGATCGGCATCGAGTCCCAGGAACGTGTAGGTTCCCGGTGTAAGCACATGCACGTTTTCAAGCGTGATGTCGCGGTAGATGGGCAGCAGGTTGCCGCTGAAAGTGGTGTAGAGCGGAATAAACACCAGCGGATTGGTCACATTGCGGATGCATACGTTGCGATACACGAGATCGTGCACCAGACCGCCTCGGCTGCGGTCGCTTTTGATGCGAATACCGTCATCCGCGCCGTCGATCGTAAGATCGTCCACCAGCATGTGATCCACGCCGCCGTCAGTGCCGCTGCCGATGGACATGCCGTGCCCAGTATAGAAGTGATTGTGCAGAACCGAGATATTCGACGCCGGCCCGGCTTTGCTCGACTTCACCGAGACATCATCGTCGCCGGTATGGATAAAGCAATGCGTGATCGTCACATTGCGCGAGGAGCTGGGGTCGATGCCGTCGGTGTTACGCGCTGTCTTGGGCGTCATGATCTTGACGCCCCATGCAGTGAAGCCGTCCGTCTGGTACACCGAAACGTGGAAATTCGGTGAGTTGCGCAGCGTGATGCGGTACAGAATGAAGTTGTCCGCATGACGCAGCGAGATGAGCGAGAACACGCTTTGCGACTTGTCCTCGACCTTGGCTTCATGCGCGAGGTCCCACCAGGTCACATCCTGCCCCAGCAGCTTTGCGCCGCCGCGGCCGTCAATCGCGCCATCGCCCATGATGCCGCTCGAACGCGCGACGTCGGCAGTGATCAGCGGTTTGCAGCCGTGACCATGCTCGCTCACGATGCCGCAGCTTCCTGGTTTCAGATCATAGAGGCGGGGATCGCTCGATGCCGCCAGCGCCGTGTTCTTGTCGACGACCAGCGTTACACCGGAGCGCAGCTCCAGCGGCCCGGTGAGAAACACATCCTTCTTTCCGCGAGCGCGCAGGACTACCGCCTCACCCGGCGTGCAGCGATCGATGGCATCTTGAATACGGGCCGTATCCAGCTTTCGCTCGTCGTCGGCTGCGATAACGCCATGCGGCGCGGCAATCTCTGCGTGCAACGTGACGCAGGCGGCAGGGATGTGAGGTTCTGTGACGGTGCGCGTGTCTTGCGCTAAGGCAGCAACGCCAAGCACTACAGGCAAAACGGCCGGCAATATCACGGTCCAGCGGGAATTCTTCATTTCATCTCCGGATGCTGCTCGCTCCAGGCGGCGAAGCGATCAAGGGCGCGCGTGGCTTCGGCGCTGTACCAGTTGTATCCGTTGCGGCGCTCGCGCGATAGTTCGTTTACATCGTCATGGATCGTCTTATCGCGATCGCCGAAGATGGGCCGGTCAGTGCCGATCTCGTAATAGCGCGCCCAGATGGGTCCTGCTCCCGGCGCGGCAACCAACTCGCGTCCTTCCGGCGTGCGCTCCCACTTCTGGCCGTAAATTGCCGTTTTGCGCAGCCATGTTATCCCGGCGCGAATCGACTGCTGCTCGGCAACGGTCGGATGCTGCAGATCCATCAAGAGCAGCAGAATGCTCGTGCTCTCGCTGGCGCATGCAGCGGGCAGTTCATAGTTGCGAGCCGAGACCGGTTCAAGCGTGATGGGATCATCCTGCTGCGGCCAGGCCGTCAACTTTTCATTGCTGCGAATCTGCGTGGCCAGGATGCAGCGCAACCCGCGTGCAAAGCTGGCCCGTGCCTTTGCGCGCACATCCTGCGGAACAAAGCGGAAATCGTCCTGCCCTTCGAATACGTTCCGCATCAGCGCCATCACCTGCGTCATGGCATCGTCGTTGTACGTGACGGCGTCATGGTATCCACCCTCGAGCGGCCATACCTGCGGCCAGCCGCCGTTGGGAAATTGCGCTTCAAGCAAATAGCGGATTCCGCGCAGAAACGCCACGCGATATTGCCTTGCATTAGCCGCGCTTTCCGCCGCAATCACTTTAGCCAGAAAATTGAGTTGAGTGGTCGTCGCATCATTATCGATGGTGCCGATGTAGTTCCATTCCGGCTCGCGCGGGGTGTCGAAATCGTCCGGCGCAAGGAACCGGGAAAGATTATCGGGCCCGTATCGCTCGCCCGGGCGCCGAGGCTCCTTGCTCATGTCCAGGTTCTTGCCCCAGCCACCAGCGGGCGTCTGGAATGAGACAACAATATCGGCGATGCGCCGCGCCTCGGCACTCCCATACCAGGCCGGATCGCGATCGAGGGGAATACTGCGAGCCGAATATCCGTGGGGTGGGTCAGTGGGCGTCGTAATCCCGGCGCGTTTCAATTCCGCGGCGAAGGTGTCTTTGTCTGCCTGGCGCTGCCGCTCAGAACGAGCCATGTACGCGAGCCATGCGCTGCGCTCAGCGGCGGGCAACTGCTCGATTCGCGCCCGCGTAAGCGACTGTGCCGGCGGGTTATTGCCGATTATCGATGCCCCAGCGGCTGCCGCGCCGCACAGAATCAGTCCGGCAAGTCCCAGGACGGTTTTGCGTCTCGCAATCATCTTCCACTCTTCCATGCATTGCTTCTGCACTAAGCGAGTCTTCGTTAAATGACGCATAAAAAAGAGGCTGCCGGTTTATGGGCAGC
>JASIJW010000174.1:0-2606 GCA_030050035.1 Acidobacteriaceae bacterium
CGTGAAGCGGCCGAAGACCTTTGGCGAGGCGCTGTCAAAACGGGCTCGAACTATCCGGAAGACGCATGGGTAGCGACCTGCAACGGGGTTCCCGATCTTGGCGAGGATACGAAAGGCAGGATGGTGCGCCGCACTGCGCAACTGCTGCTGGCGGACCTGGAGCTTGAAGCTTTGACCGGCGAGCTTTGCTACCGGAACGATGCGCGGTCGTGCGTCGAGTTTTTTCTGCACGAGCAAAAGCCGACCGGCCTGTGGCCTTCCGACTTTCTTTCTAGGATTGTTTTTGAAGGCGAACCTGCCGCGGCGTTGGCACTCTATGTTGAAGCCCATCCACAAGACAATCTGGCGCCACGCGTGCGCGAGTCGCTGAGCCGCTGGCTTGAAACGCAATTGAGTCTTATGTCGAATCCGTTCGGACTGCTGCAGTGGTCCAAGGATGACGTCTTCAACCCCTATATAGGGAAGACTTGGTATTGCGGGCAGAACGGCCAGTATCTTTCCAACGCCTGGGCGATGGCTCTGCTGGCGAAACTTCTCGGTGAACCGCGCGCACGACGTGCGGCGACGCACCAACTCGATTGGGTGATGGGACGCAATCCGTATAATCTTTGCCTGTTGCAAGGGACGGGAACCTCCGATCCGCCGCAGCTGTTTCCAGGGTGGACGCCAGAACGGGGACGGAACCTTGTCACGGGCGGCATTGCACCTGGTTTCGTCCGGCCGGAAGCACGCAAAGACCAGCCTTCTTTCGACCTCAGCGAGCCGCCGCAAGAAGTGGACTGGCATACCAACGAACCCTGGGAGCCGTACAATGCGTATCTCCTTCTTACGCTGACAGCGTTGCACAGCGACGCACGCGCGTAGATGCGGAGTAAGCACCTGAAACCCGAATCAGCAGGATGTACTAGAGCGAACGCCTACGGGGACACATATCGCTACCCCGTCTCTATTCGCATTGGTGCTGTCTTCGCCATGAGTTGATGGGGCGAAGACAGCCCGTCGAGACGAAGTTCCAGCTGTTCAAGCTCCCTGGTGAGCTTTTCGCTCTTGCGGCCGAAGATCATCCGCCAGTACTTCTCGATGACCAGCTTCAGATGTTTGACCTCTTGAGGTCCTCGAGCCGCTATTCATCGTGCTATAGGTGTGTATAGCCCATCCTTCCGGCTATTGTTCCTGAGATCGTATCCAACTCCAAGAGTGCACGCTATATACCGGTGCCGGCGGTTCTGATCCGCTTCCTTTGACTGACTGCCAGATGACGCGGTTAAGTTCCTGGTCCGGAGCACTGTCGGGATGAGAAAAATCCCAGCTTGCCGATTTCTTTGCCCCCGGTGCATTCGGCGAATTTTTTTCATCAAGTCGTACTCGCGCTGGTATGTGGTTAAAGGGGGCGAGGTTCGGCTGCTTGTCAAAAAGTCCAAGCAGGGTCGGCGCGCGATCATCAAAATAGTTCATGCTATCGAGCCCAAGAAGTTGTTCAATCGTCTTCAGTACAGCAACTGTCGAAAACTGTCCATGCTCCACTAGGCCATGACGGACATAGGGTGAAATAACAAAGAGCGGCGACCGATGACAATCGACGTGATCAGGACCGTCCTGCGAGTCATCTTCAAGAATGAAAATCGCTGTACTTGCCCAGAAAGGGCTATGTGAAACGTCGTCTATCAAGCGGCCAACAGCGAGATCGTTACTTGCCACCAAAGCTCGCGGAGTATTGCCGCCTGGACGCGTGCCCACCGTGTGATCGCTGCCAAGATACAGAAGTGTGAGAGCCGGCATATTACCGGTTCGTACCATGCCATGAAACTCACGCTCCCACTCGTTTATGTGTCCTTGATCGTCGAAAAGGTCAGGATCATAGAGCGGATCGTAATGGCCTACAAGGTTCCGAACCCATGCGCGCGACCGTTTAGGATTTTTATCGTCTGAAACACACCAAATTCCGTAATCCCTATAGGTAATATTCGCCTTGTGTGCTGCGTCCCATAGAAATCCGGATGCAGGAACCGCGATGGGTCGATCATGCGTTGCGTCTCCCCTGAGTACCGATCCCCATAAATAGAACTTCACATAATTCCCATATGTTGCCGGCCAAAAGCGCTCCACGAAATCCGTCGACTGACCAGCCATACTCCAGAGATGGCCATTCCAACTCACATCGCCGTCAACATAGAAGTTATCAAAGAGGACAAACTGCCGTGCCAGCGCATGCTCATTGGGGGTTATATTTTCACCAAATAAAGTTAAGCTCGGATCACCGTTGCCTTCCGGCATATCACCCAAAATCTGGTCGTAGGTGCGATTCTCCTTCATGACATAGATGACATGCTGAATTGGCCTGTTGGGATTGATCTTGGCCGAAAAGTATCGAACCATCTCCTGGGTGTGCGGCGGAATCTCGTGTGGCTTGATCCCATAAATCTGCTGGGCAAGCGTCAACATGCTTGTACGCTGTTGCTGCAGATTGGCGCAGTCGATCATCTCAAGTGAGCCGCCGCGCAGATATCCAACATAATCGAGCTTCGCGCCGGAATCAGATGGGAAGGGTCGCTGCCCCGGATGGTTAAGATAGTCGGGGATTTTGGGGGAACTTGGACCGAGAACGA
>JASIJW010000175.1:0-5848 GCA_030050035.1 Acidobacteriaceae bacterium
GCAATCACGCCCCGGACCAAGGCCATCATTCTCAACTCGCCCTCGAACCCGGCGGGCTCGGTGGTTTCGGCCGCGGACCTGGAACGCATCGTGCGGCTGGCGCACGAGCGCGGTATCTTCCTGCTTCTCGACGAGTGCTACGTTTACCTCAACTACGCCGGCAAGTGCGTCTCCGGCGGCTCATACACGTGGGCCAAGGAGCACCTCGTCATTCTCGGATCGCTCTCCAAGACCTACGCGATGACCGGCTGGCGCGCCGGCTACGCGCTGGCTTCGAAGCCCGTCATCGCCAATCTGAGCAAGCTGCAGTCGCAATCCACCTCGAACGCGACCAGCATTGTGCAAAAGGCGGCAATTGCTGCAGTCGCCGGCCCGCAGGACTGCGTTGCTGAGTTCCGCGCCGAGTTCATCGATCTGCGCGATTACATGCTGGCCAAGCTCCGGGCGATTCCCGGCGTAACCTGCACCACGCCCGAGGGCGCGTTTTACGTCTACCCGAACATTTCCGCCTACATTGGCAAGGGCGGCATCCGCACGGCAACAGAGTTGGCCACGCGCATGCTGCATGAGGCGCACGTGGTTGCAGTTCCGGGCGAAGCCTTCGGAACCGCCGAGCACATCCGCCTCTCCTACCCGGTCACAAAACAGAGCATCGACGAGGGAACGCGCCGCATGGGCGAATTCCTGACCGGATTGCGTTAACGTAGTTTGAACACGATATGGTACGGATGCGGGCCGCGGGTCCGCATCCCGTTTTTCTTCACAAGATAAGCGGCTTCGTTCCGCAACCGCTCCTGAATCTTCGATTCCTTTCCGCTGCGCCCAGCGGCGTTTCTTCTCTTATCGGCGTCTAACATGCGAGTACACTATGCAGCATCTAAGGCTCAGAAGGGGATGCCTTTAGACAACCCTTAGCCTCCCTGTGCAAACCTTGTCTCATTCGGATAGGATATCTTTCCAATGTTGAAGTCTATCGATTTTCGTCCCGTGATTCTGGCTGGCGGCAGCGGCACCCGGTTCTGGCCGCGTTCCCGCCGCGCCCGCGCCAAGCAGGTCCTTGCACTCGACGGCGAACGTTCCATGATCCAGCAGACGGTCGAGCGCCTCAAGCCGCTGGCCTCGCTGGACAAGACGTGGATCGTTACCAACAGTTTCCTCGCCCAGGAGATTGCCGACCAGTTGCCCGGACTGCCGCAGGCGCAGCTCATCCAGGAGCCGGTCTCGCGCAATACGGCGCCGGCGTGCGGGCTGGCCGCCTTCATCATCGAGAAACAGAATCCCGAGGCCGTGCTGGGTGTATTCCCTTCCGACCACGTCATCGCCGACGAGCCGCGCTTTTTGAAGGCCTTGCAGAAAGGGATCTCCCTGGCAGCTAAGGGCGACAACATCATCGTGCTCGGCATTGAGCCGCTGCGCGCCGAAACCGGCTACGGGTACATCGAGACCGGCGACGTCTCTAAAGACGATACCGCGCTGCACGTCCGGCGGTTCATCGAAAAGCCCAATCAGAATCGCGCCGAGGAGTTTGTGGCGGCGGGAAATTACTACTGGAACTCGGGAATGTTTCTCTGGTCGGCGCGCACGCTTGCCAACGCCGTGCGCGAGCACCTGCCGGAGACGGCCCCGCTGCTCGAATCGATCGCCGCAGCATATGGAACTCCGCGCTTCGACGAGGTCTTCCGCGAGCTCTACCCGAAGTGCGAGAACATCTCCGTGGATTACGCGGTCCTTGAGCCGCGCTCGGCCAAGGGTGAGCATCTTTCGCACCTCTACTGCCTGCCGGCAGAGTTCAGTTGGAACGATCTCGGTTCCTGGGCTTCGCTCTACGAGTACCAGCTCGAAACGCGGCTGCGCGGCGACGCCGAAGGCAACGTGGCGGACGCAGGCGGCCATCTGGCCATCGAGGCCAGCGACAACTACATCTTCAGCCCCAAAAAGTTCGTCGCGCTGGTAGGCGTGGAGAACCTCGTCGTGGTGGATACAGAGGACGCGCTCCTGATTGCGCGCCGCGACCACTCGCAGGACGTGGGCAAGATCGTGAAAGAGCTGAGCCTCACCGGCCGAAGCGAGTTGATCTGAGGCATAGCTGAAAAAGCATTCCGCTATAGAGCCGGGGTGACGCCAGGAGTGGAATCGTTACCGCTTCCTAGCTGGTCTTGGAGTGCGATGCCGCCGCGAAGTTCACATAGCCTGCCCCTTTTTCCGCATTCCGGTACATAGACGAATTTGGGCGCTCACCAATCACCCAAGATTCACAAAGTAATGTTGCAACCCCGCGCCCCGGGGTGATAAACGTTGTTTGCTCCCCTGAAATCTTTTCCCAGATCGCTGAAAAACATCTCTGGAGGTTTGGCCGATGGGTCAACCTTTTATCGGTGAAGTTCGGCTCGTGGGGTTCAACTTTGCCCCGGTAAGCTGGAATCTGTGCGATGGCTCATCGAAGTCCATCTCCGCGTACACCCCTCTTTACACTTTGATCGGAACCACCTACGGTGGCGACGGGGTGCAGAACTTCAACATGCCCGACCTGCGCGGCCGCATTCCCATCCATCAGGGCGGTGGTTATGTGATGGGCGCCGCGGGAGGCGCGGAATCGGTCACGCTGACGACGGCGCAGCTTCCTGCCCACAACCACAGCTACATGGCATCGCCCAACACTACGGGCAACGTGAGCACAGCGGAAAACAACTTCCTGGCCAGCGGCGCAAAAATCTACACCAAGGAAGTGCCCAGCGACGCCGCCAATGCCGCATGGCTGACGACCGCCGGTGGGTCTCAGTCCCATGACAATCGTCAGCCCTATCAGGTGCTGAACTGGATTATCGCGCTCGAAGGAATTTTCCCCAGCCAATAGCCGCGCGAGCGGCAAGGGAGATGGAACAAGATGGCGGATGTGTTTATTGGTCAACTGCTTCTTGGTGCGTGGGGTATTACGCCAAGGTACTTTGCGCAATGCAACGGGCAAATGCTGTCGATCCAGCAGAACGCGGCATTGTTTTCGTTGCTGGGGACATCCTATGGCGGCGATGGCGTAAGAACCTTCGGCCTGCCAAACTTGCAGGGGAAGACGCCAATCTCGATGGGCAACGGCTTCGCGATCGGGCAGACAGGCGGTGAGCCTTCGCACACGCTATCCGTGCCCGAAATGCCGGCGCACACGCACCAGCCGCAAAGCTCATCCTCCGCGCCAAACATAGCCGTCCCGACAGGAACTCTGCTGGGCACCGGCGGCCCAGCCATATTTAACAGCTCGCTTACCAACCAGCCATCGAAGCTTAATTCGGCCGTCGTTGCCCAGGTCGGCGGAGGCCAGCCCCATGAGAACCGGCAGCCTTATCTGGTGATGAACTGGTTAATCTCCCTTTCAGGCATTTATCCCTCACGGAACTAGCGACGGCGAATCAGGAGACTCGGACCATGTCACAGCCATTCATCGGTCAATTGCTGCTGGTGGGCTTTAACTTTGCTCCCTACCAATACGCGCCGGCCACCGGTCAGTTGCTGCCCATCAGCTCTTACGCGGCGCTCTTTTCCCTGTTGGGAACGAATTTCGGGGGCAACGGCACGTCGAACTTTGGTCTGCCCAATTTGCAGGGCTCCTGCGCTGTAGGCATGGGTCAGGGCCCGGGGCTTGCACAGTACGATCTCGGCGAAACCGGTGGCTCGCAATCGGTCACATTAGCCCTCAATCAGATGCCCGCGCACACGCACGCCGTTCAAACAAAGGCATCCATTGCCAGCGAAACCACGCCGGGCGGCAATGCGCTCGCTAATTCCACGGGCGCAGGTTCCATTTACTACAAGGCCCAGCCCATCGGCAACACGAAACAGATGAACCCCGCAGCTATCACCTCGGCGGGCAACGGGGTGCCGCACAACAACATGATGCCCTACCAGACGTTGAACTGGATCATTGCCCTTAACGGCGTATTTCCGCAGCGGCCATAAGCGCGCTCGCCCCCAATCGTTCTCTCGTCCGCTGGCATCAGCGACCGCGTATTGTTCGCCCATTGTTCTAGGCTATGTCCACTCTCGCCGTTCGCCCCGCCCTCCCGCAGGACGAAATCTATCTGTACGAGCTGTACTCGGCCGTGCGCGCGCCCGAGTTCGCTCTCGCTCCCATCTCGCCCACGCAACGCGAGCATCTGATGCGCATCCAGTTCCGCGGGCAGATGTCGAGCTACGCGCAAAGGTATCCCAACTCCTGCTACCACATCGTGCTGCTCGACGGTAAGCCCGCCGGCAGGCTGTGGGTGGCGCAGGAGCCGCGCGAGTTTCACCTCGTCGACATTGCCATCCATCCCAGCCTGCAGCGCAAGGGCATTGGCGCGGCGCTCGTGCGGCGGCTGCAACAGGAAGCTGCTCAGGCGCGCCTGCCCATCAGCTCCTGTGTCTTCCGCTTTAATCCCGGCTCCTTGCGCTTCCATCAGCGCCTCGGCTTCGCCATCGCGCGCGAGGACGAGATGTATTACTACATGGAATGGCGCCCCACGCCGGCGTTTTAGAGCGCCGCAGGCGGCAAAGGCTCCGCCGCGGCCGAACGGCCCATCAGTCCGCGCGCCCACGCAGCGCACACTTCCTCCACCTGCGCGCGCATCTCCTCCGGGTCGCGATAGCGCAGGATGCGGCAATCGCTGCGCTCTTCGAGCTCCCTGCGAAAGGCCAGAATCTCAGGATCGGTTTCCTGAGGCGCGTCCTTAAGGCACACCAGCACGTCCCGCATCGGCATCGCCGGGTTGTCGCGGCACTCAATCGCAAGCAGAAACAGCTTGCGGAACAGATCGCGCGGTCCCCAGTCGTCCTGAAATATCTGGATGAAGTAGCTGCTCCAGCGCACATTGTCGGAGACTATAGCGCGGTGCGAGGAGATCTGATCGCTCTCCCGCAGGCCTACGTTGACCAACAGCAGCCCGGCAGCCATCGCCGTGCTTTCGTTCGCGTTGGCAATCGCATCGTAACAGGCCCGCCGATCCGCTTCCGCGTCGCCGGGCGCCGAAACGAACACTCGGAAGTCATCAAAGCCATGCGCCATAGGGAAGCACCAGTATAGCGAGTGAGGGCCATATCCGCGGGCTCAATCGCTGGGCTGACTCGATGAACGAATCAGCGCCCGCCACGCTGCGCGCTGTACAATTTTTGTGACTCAGTTGCATCGCATCATCTGAGCGGAGTGGGAAATGACCGAGACCATTGACTGGCCGCTGCGCACAACTGCGCGGCCGCGCCGCCGTAAATTCATCCTTTTGCTCCTCGTCATTATTGTCTTGATCTTTTCCGCGAGCAGCGCGCTTTCATATTGGGTAGACTCGCTGTGGTTCGGCTCGCTCGGTTACTCCAGCGTCTTCTGGACAACGCTGCGGTTAGAGTGGGCCATTTTTGCCGGATTCACCGTAGCAACCTTCGCGATTCTCTACGGCGCCTTTGCCGTGCTCAAGCGCGCGCACGCCGCCGACCTGCCCAACACGCACACCATCTTCTTCGGTGGACAACCCATCGAACTCCCGGTGGGCCGCGCTCTGGGCTGGGCCGGCGCCCTCATTGCCGCGCTCATCGCGTTGGCCACCGGCGCCGCGATGAAGTCCGAATGGCCCGCCTTCGCGCTCTACTGGCACGCACCCGCCGCAGGCGCAGGCACTGCCAATCCGATCACTGACCCCATTCTGGGCAAGTCGCTCAATTTTTATCTCTTCACGCTGCCGGCGTGGCAGCTTGTGGCCGGATGGCTGCTGACCATGGCTGTTCTGGTTATCATTCTCGCGGCCCTGTTTCTTCTCGTATCCGGCGGAGGCCGCGCTCTGAATGGCCGGCTTAGCCGCGCAGTCGCCCTGCCCTGGCGCGGCCTTTCGCT